>JAOZSO010000222.1:0-5942 GCA_029939655.1 Desulfobacterales bacterium | reverse complement strand
AGAGGTTCTTATGAAAGAAGCAGTCATCGTCAGTGCGGTAAGAACACCGCTGGGAAGCTTTAATGGTTCTTTGGCGACCATCGGTGCAACCGACCTGGGTGCCCTCGCCATCAATACAGCCGTCCAGAGAGCCGGGATCGACAAAAGTGTTGTGAACGAAGTCATCATGGGGCAGGTGCTGCCGTGCGGGTACGGCCAGAATCCAGCCAAGCAGGCTGCCGTCAAGGCCGGGATGCCATGGGAAGCAGAATGCATCACCATCAACAAGGTCTGTGGTTCTGCATTGAAATCAGTCATGCTGGCCGCCCAGGCAATACAGGTCGGCGATGCCGATATCATCGTCGCCGGTGGTATGGAAAGCATGAGCATGGCCCCTTACTACCTCGAAAAAGCACGCTTTGGCTATCGCATGGGCCCGGGCCAACTGCAGGATCATATGATCCAGGATGGATTGTGGGACAGGGTCAATGACTTTCACATGGGAATGTCGAATGAGCTCTGCTCCCAGAAATATGGTGTCAGCAGAGAAGAGCAGGATCGCTATGCCGCCGAATCATACCGCCGCTCCGGAGCATCCATAAAAAGTGGCCGGTTCAAGGATGAAATCGTCCCGGTTGAAATACCACAGCGAAAAGGCAAGACAACCCTTTTCAGTACAGATGAATGTGCAAGGGAGACTGATTATGAAGCCTTGTCCAGGATGAAGCCCGCATTTAAGAAAGATGGCGTCGGAACCGCCGGAAATGCATCGATCATCAGTGACGGTGCGGCCGCAGTGGTGGTCATGTCAAGAGATAAAGCCGAGGCTTTCGGGTGCCCTATAATGGCATCAATCGGCGCACAGGCATCCTTTGGTATCGACATGAAATATGTCCTGGTGGCACCCGTGTGGGCAATTCCGAAATGTCTCGCCAAAGAAGGCATTGATAAGGAAGCCGTCGATCTCTATGAAATTAATGAAGCCTTCAGTGGATCGACCGTGGCGGTGATGCGAGAGCTTGGGTTGGATCCGGACAAAACAAATGTCAATGGCGGAAGCACTTCCCTGGGGCACCCGATCGGTGCAAGCGGCTGCCGTGTACTGGTGACACTTCTGCACGAAATGATCCGGGAAGATAAAAAAACGGGACTTGCCAGTCTGTGTCTCGGTGGCGGGGAAGCTGTAGCAATGATCGTAAAACGATAGAATTGGTTTCAAAGCCTCCCCTCGATCTCAATTTCTGCGTTGAGGCAAGGCGTTCAATCCTCAACATACCCAATGTATGCCTGCGGTTGAACCCCTCGCCTTGCCTTGATCTTGAACCCGATTGAAGACTTTGAAACTAATTCTACTGCAATTGCTATATTCTTGTTTTGATTGGAAACGATTAAGGGCAATGCTATAAATTTCACGGATCTATAACCAATACCAAGGTAACTCATAAGGCCGGTAGGTGATCCTGATGTGACCGGGAAACTGTCTGAGTTTCTTAGAGTCCGTTATACCGAACAGTAATTAAACACTTTCAGAAAGGTACTTACGTGGTGCTTGATGCTAAATTTCTTAAAAATTTGGCCCTGTTCGGTATTATGGCCTCTTAGAAACGAGTTTTTCACGGTCACATCAGGATTATCTGCCGGCCGGAACCTTATCCTTTTTTGGGTGATAGACCCGAAATGTTAAAACATCGTCATACAGATAAGAAAGGAGAGAAGAAAATGAAAACTCTGGGCATCATCGGGGCAGGTCAAATGGGAAACGGTATTGCACAAGTGGCTGCAATGAGCGGGATGGATGTGGTCATGAACGACATTTCTGCAGAATTTGTACAAAAGGGATTGGCTACCATCACAAAGATCCTGACGCGAAGTGTCGACAAAGAGAAAATAACGGAAACTGAGAAAAAATCGATCCTGGGGAGAATTTCAACCGGCACGGACCTGAAAGACATGGCTGCGGCTGACTTTGTCGTGGAGGCGGCCACCGAGAACGAGACATTGAAATTCAAGATATTCAAAGATCTGGATAATATCTGCCCGCCTGAGACGATCCTTTCCACCAATACGTCTTCTATTCCCATCGGCCGGATTGCTGCACAAACCCGAAGACCGGATAAGATCATCGGTATGCACTTCATGAATCCCGTACCGGTGATGAGGTTGGTGGAAATCATTCGGGGTCTTGCTACTTCCGAAGAAACATTCAAGTCAACCTGGGACCTATCGCTTAAATTTGGGAAAACCCCTGCCGAGGCCAATGATTTCCCGGGCTTTATCGCCAACAGAATCTTACTGCCCATGATCAATGAGGCCGTGTACTGCCTCTATCATGGTGTTGGCAAAGAAGAAGACATCGATACGGTCATGAAACTCGGGATGAATCATCCCATGGGCCCCCTGGCGTTGGCGGACCTTATCGGCCTCGACACGTGCCTGGCCGTCATGGAAACACTATACAATGGGTTTAATGACTCCAAGTACCGACCCTGCCCGTTGCTGCGAAAGTATGTGGAAGCAGGATGGCTTGGCAGAAAAACCGGGCGTGGATTTTACGTTTACAGCTAGAACCCATGACAATAGGGAGGAGATGGCATGCCTATAAAAAAGAAAGACGCGTCTGTATCCATTGGCCAGAAAATAAAGAAGGCCAGGACATCCAACAAAATCACCTTCGACCTGTTGGCCAATGAGACAGGATTCACCATCGATTATATAAAGGACATTGAGAAAGGCAAGGTAACGCCTCCCGTAGGAACGCTCCTTCAGATTGCCAGAGCCCTCAAGATTGATTCCGGGGCGTTGTTGAAAGAGGATGAATCCAAGATGAAGCGCCGGATCAAGGCATATACCAAACGAACCGACCATTATGCCTATACCACACTGACACCCGGGGCCGAAAACAAGCATTTAAAGGCGTTTCTGGTGACCATCGATCCACTGGCCGACCATCAGGGCGTTGGCTATCATCACGAGGGGGAAGAGTTCACCTATGTTCTGTCCGGCCAGATAGAAATTATCGTAGGAGACCACGTTAACAAGTTGAAAACAGGTGATTCTCTTCACTTCAACTCGGGGATACAGCACAACCTGAAAAATACCGGGAAAGATGAAGCAAAACTCCTGGTGGTGATATATGGACCGTAAAAACAGGGTTCCAGGGTCCAAGGGGCCGGTACTGATTCAACCCTATAAGGAACTAACGACATCGGCATAGCCATAAGCCGTTAGCTGTTTATGGCTTACAGCGCATCCCTATTAGTAATTTTTCAAAGTAAAACAAGGCATTCATATGACCTTCAAACTGAACGATGAACAGCGCATGATTCAATCAATGGTGAGAGAATTTTCGAGAAAAGTCGTCGCTGGAACAGCTATGGAGCGTGACCGGACAAAGGAATTTCCTGCCGACAATCTTGAAAAGATGGGAGAACTGGGTCTCCTGGGCATGATGGTGCCCCTTGAATATGATGGTTCCCAGGCAGACACTGTCAGCTATGTCCTGGCTCTTTCAGAAATTGCCTACTCCTGTGCATCGACCGCTGTGGTTATGTCCGTTCACAATTCCATTGTGTGTGAAAGCATTCTTCGCCATGGCACGGAGGAACAGAAACAAACCTATCTGAAACCCCTTGCCAGGGGGGATTTTATCGGTGCCTTTGCCTTGACGGAACCCCATGCCGGCTCGGATCCCGTCAGCCAGTCTACCCTGGCGGAACGGGATGGAAACGACTACATACTCAACGGCACCAAACGGTTTATCACAAGCGGTAAAAATGCAGGCCTTGTCATTGTCACCGCAAAAACCGATCCCTCCCAAAAGCATCAAGGTATCAGCGCTTTCCTGGTCAAAAAAGACACCCCGGGTTTTATTGTCGGACGACTTGAAGACAAGATGGGATTGTGCGCATCCGATACGGCAGACTTGATACTTGACAATTGCCGGGTATCGGCTTCGGACATGCTCGGAAACGAGGGAGACGGGTTTAAAATCTCAATGCGGGCTCTTGACGGCGGACGTATCGGCATCTCAGCCCAATCGGTGGGCGTTGCCCAGGCAGCATTCGATGCCGCTGTAAAACATGCCAAAGGCAGAGAGCAGTTCGGTCGAAAAATTTCAAAGTTCCAGGGACTGCGCTGGATGCTTGCGGATATGGCCACCGAAATAGAAGCTGCTCGACAATTCATGTTTTCAGCTGCCGCCATGAAAGACCGGGGTGAAAATTATACGGTCCAGGCCTCCATGGCCAAACTGTTTGCCAGTGAAATGGTGAACCGGGTAACGGCAAAAGCACTTCAGATGCATGGCGGTTACGGGTTTATCAAGGATTACCCGGTGGAACGATTTTATCGGGACGCCCGGGTCTTTACTATCTATGAAGGGACATCAGAGATTCAACGCATAGTGATTTCGAATCATATACTCAAAGACAAACGGAGGCCTTGATACATATATTCAGCCTATCTCGTTAGTCAAAATAGCATTCCGAAACCGCTTCGGCAAATCACGGCAAATAGCCGCTCGAACTCGTGACTAAGCGCTCTTAAGGAATACCAGCGCCAAGATGATAAGATATGGTTTTAGCTGGATGACGAATATCATTGTTTAAACTCAATTCACCCCTCTGGTTTTCCTAAAGATCGCTAATCCACTTCAAACAAGCGACCGGCTATTTGCCGTAACCCGCCGACGCTTTGGTCGAAGGGTACAGTGATCTTCCTAATAACGTTCAAATTAGCATTAAAGAAGGTCCCAGCCATGAGTATTATTTGGAACATATTTATGACAGCTGGTATATAGAAGCCCTCTTAAAAATAGAATTTTGGTTCAAGGTCAAGGCGGGGTCAAGTTTCAACCTGCAGGAATACTGTTGTATTTTGAGGAGTTGAGACGCGGCCCCAACGTAGAGATTGGACCAAAAGACATTTTTGAAATTGCTTATAACCCGGACTTCTCACCGGCCTGATGCGTCCATTTGGAAGGCATCCGAGGTGAAGCCGTATAAGCATACTGCGATCCTCGGATAACACACCAAATGGACGCATCAGGCCGGCCCGAAGGGTGAAAAATTCATTTTTCATGAGATGTCTGGGTTAGTTTTCGCGAGGGCGTAAGTACGCATGAAAATGACGCTCGGCTCTTTTAAATCCCCAGACAATCAAAAAGGTGAGACACAGATAAAAAAGACCGGCCGTGATAAAAGACTCAAACGGTACAAAGTATCTTGAGTTAACTATCTTAGCGGCACCAAACAAATCGACAATGGTAATAACGCCCGCCAATGCGCTGCCGTGAAGCATAAAAATAACCTCATTGCCATAAGCAGGTAATGCCCGCCTGAAGGTGCTCGGCAGGATAATACGCCGATAAACCATCGGTACGGACATGCCGCATGCTTTCGCGGCTTCTATTTCACCAAAGAGGGTCTGTTCAATAGTTCCCCGTAATATTTCACCCGTGTAGCCGGCAGTATTGAGAGCAAAAGCGATCAGCGCACATGCATAGGCTTCTTTGAAAATGGTCCATAAAAAACTCTCATGAACCAGTTCAAACTGTCCCGCGCCGTGATAGATCATAAACATCTGTACCAGTAAAGGAGTTCCCCGAAAAAAATAGATATAGGCTTTGGGTAGAAAACTGATCCATTTATTCCTGGCCGTTGCCAGAAGAGCAATGGGTATCGCCAGGCAGAGCCCGATGCCAAGGGAGGAGACGACCAAAATGATCGTTGTCCAGAGCCCTTCAAAATAGAGTGGCAGATTGTCTATGATGATCCGTATATCCATTTGGCTCCTATCCCGGGTTATGCTTTTCGGACCCCCACGCTGTATCGTTTGTTTAGCCGGCGCAATCCGATTTCGGAAATGCCCGTTATAATGAGAAACAAAAATGCCACCACACAATAAAATGTAAATGGTTTCCGGGTAGACCACCGGCCAGGCCGGCATTGTATACCATATCCTGT
>JAOZSO010000018.1:0-20692 GCA_029939655.1 Desulfobacterales bacterium | reverse complement strand
ATGCGCGCAGTCGTTCAAAGAGTTAAAGAGAGTCATGTAACCGTTGCAGACGAGATCGTTGCCCGAATCGGCCATGGTTTGCTGGTTTTACTGGGGGTGGCAAAAGGCGACACAAATAAGGATGCCGCTTACCTCGCCAACAAGATTTCTCATCTCAGAATTTTTGAAGATGATCAGGGTAAAATGAACCGTTCCCTGTTAGAGACCGGTGGCAGTATGCTGGTGGTATCCCAGTTTACGTTATTGGGTGACTGCCGAAAAGGGAGGCGCCCCTCCTTTATACAGGCTGCCCGGCCCGAGGATGCCGATCACTTATATGAATCCTTTACAGAACTTGTGAGAGACATGGGTATCGATGTCAAAACCGGGCGTTTCCGAACAATGATGGCTGTATCACTGATTAATGACGGACCGGTGACGATTATCATTGAAAGCCCCAGTCCGGGCGTTTCATAAAAACTGGCGAGTATTATTTATTGAGTGGAATGAATAGCGGTTTTACCCGCCAGTTTTTACCCTTCGGGCTTCCCTGATCAGCTCTGCCGCTGTGTTATTCAGCCTTCGCAGTAGCACACTACGACTTCAGGCTGAAATGCCTTGCGTCAAAGCCGATCAGGTTTGTGAAATGCTCGGACAAACCCGGATCTTTCATAAAACCTGATTAGTTTAGGACGAAAGCGAGGATGAACATCTTTCAACGAATAAACCTGCATCTGCTGGGCACCCTATTGTGTCTTGCTCTGGTCGGGATCCGGCCCGCCCAGACCTTCGAATTCAAGGGCTTACGGAATTTGGTGGGACCGCGGGACGCAGTGGTGGTCTCAGGGCCGGACAATCGCATTCTCTTTTCACACAATACCGATGCCTTACTAATTCCCGCTTCGACGCTGAAAGTTTTGACGGCACTCACAGCCTTTCACACCCTGGGTGAGGGCTACCGCTTTCAGACCGAATTTTACATGGACTCGGCATCGAATCTCAAGATCAAGGGGTACGGCGATCCACTTTTGATCTCAGAGGTAATTGCAGACATAGCGGCTTTGCTCTATGACCTGCTCAAAGCCAACGGTCATTCGTTGTCGAACATCATTGTCGACCCGTCCTATTTTGACAGGGCTGTAGTAATACCCGGCGTCACCGACACCGCAGAACCCTATGATTCGCCCAACGGAGCATTGTGCGTAAACTTCAACACGGTCAACTTTAAAACCATTAACCGTAAATACACCAGCGCAGAATCCCAGACCCCTTTATTGCCCATGACCCTTGGGCATATAAAGAAAACAGGCCTGCCCCAGGGACGGATCACGCTGAGTCACCAGAAGGATGAGATTGTTTTTTATGCCGGCCGCCTGTTCAAATATTTTCTTGAACAGGCTGGTGTCAAGGTAACCGGGAAGGTATTGCTTGGAAACGTTAAATCGGCGGACAGGCGCATACTTCTTTTCCATTCCCCCTTTTCCTTGAAGCAGGGGGTGGAAAAAATGATGACCTACTCCAACAATTTTATGGCCAACCAGATACTGCTTGAAGCAGGTATTTCTCAAGCCGGTCCGCCGGGAACCCTGCAGAAAGGTGTCGCGGCAGCTAAGAAGTATGCCAAAAATGAACTTAGCATGGATGGACTGCAGATAACGGAAGGGTCAGGGATCTCCAGAAAAAATCGCATCACAGCCAAAAATCTTCACAAGATCCTCCTGAAATTCAAACCTCATTTCAGACTTCTCAGGCAGGATGAAGAGGATTTTTACAAGACCGGTACGCTCAAGAATATAAGCACACGGGTTGGATTCATTGGCCAGGATGAAACCATTAGCTATGCCTATGTGATTCTCTGCAACACCCCAGGAAAATCGGCAACACTAATTAAGAATCGGTTGAAGGACTTACTTTCCCGATAACTGCCGGTCTCCCCTGCCGGCATGCTGTCACTTATAAGCTTTTAATGGCTTGTCGCTCACCATTTACCGATTACAGCCATAAAAAACTCTTGACACCAGTAAATTTCGACTGTATTGAACGAATATGACTGATTTAAAGCGCAATTTGACGACAAAAATCAACGATCTGCTGACCTATTTTCCGATTGTCATAATCCTTGGTGTTCGGCAGTGTGGCAAAACCACCCTGGCTAAAATGATAAGGCCGGAATGGCACTACTTTGATCTTGAACGCGGCAAAGATTTTGATTTTATCAGCAGTGATTTTGAATTCTTCATTAAAGAACATCCTCACTCCTTGATCATAGATGAAGCACAAAGATATCCTGCTTTGTTTCAAGAATTACGTGGTGTGGTTGATCGTGACAGAAAACATAAAAACCGGTTTTTGTTAACTGGCTCCAGTTCCCTTGATTTAATAAAAAGTGTCTCGGAAAGCCTTGCGGGCAGGGTGGGTATTGTTGAGTTGGGGACATTAAAGACTAATGAAATATATGCATCCGGGCTATCCAAATTTTATAACATTTTCAACAGGAAGTTAGATCAATCCACAATAGAATTTTTGAAAGGCATTCAGACCAAGTTATCCCATGATCAATTGATGCAAACATTTCTAAAAGGGGGTTACCCTGAGCCTGTGTTAGAAAATGATGATCGATTTTTTAATACCTGGATGGAAAACTATATACAAACATATGTCCAAAGAGATATCAGGATGCTTTTCCCAAGGCTGAATTTAACTATATATCAACGTTTTATCTCCATGCTCTCCGCACTTAGCGGGACTATCATCAATCGATCCCAAGTCGGAAGATCGTTAGATATTTCCGAAAAAGCGATTCGAGATTATCTGCAAATTGCCGCAGGTAGTTATATCTGGAGAAATACACCCAGCTATGAAAACAGTACCAGCAAATCAGTCATCAAAATGCCCAAAGGCCATATCCGAGACAGTGGGCTGACACATTTTATCCAAAATATTATCAGTAGGGATCAGCTACTAAAATATCCTAATGTAGGTACCTCGTTCGAGGCATTTGTTTCCGAAGAAATAATCAGAGGGCTTCAGGCAACTGAAATTGCAAACTGGTACTATTACTATTTTCGGACCAGGAATGGTGCCGAAATAGATATGATTCTCGAAGGATCGTTTGGTACGCTGCCTATTGAGATAAAGTTTGGTAGTACGATTAAACAACGTCGGATTCAAACATTGAAAAGCTTTGTTTACAATAACAACCTTCCGTTGGGGTTAGTGATCAATAACAGCGATAAAATTCAATTGATTGCTGAGCGCATACTACAACTCCCTGCGACATGTATTTAAAGTAAATTTAACCGCAACAGCTATGGGAATGGGGTAAGGACTTACTTTCCCGATAACCGCCAGTCTCCCCTGCCGGTATGCCACCGCTTATGGCACCATACCTTGCTCAAAAAAATACGGGACTTCTGTTCGACAGAAGCCCCGTATTTTTTTTGGTTTTATCTAAGTGTATAAATACGTGACCGTATTTACGAATCGATGGACTAAGGATTCGCGCACTTGTTAAAAACTGTATACGGCCATGACTGTGGTAAAAAGTTGACCTTCATCCCCTTCATCCACGACGGGACTGTCATCACTCGCATCGCCAAGCAATTGGGTATAACTGACGATACCCCTGGCGCTCCAGTTCTGGGTAAATACCCAGTTCAAACCCAGATTAATACCGACATCTTTGATACCTGCGTCGGCATTGTAGTCCTTCAGACCACTGCGCCGCGAATCCTTGTTACTGACGCCAAAATAGGTTTGCATGTAGTCATCGTCGGCATAGGTAGCGGAGGCCCCGATTGAAAGGGTCACGCGTTTATCTATGACCCAGTTGTAGCCACCTTTCAGCTTGGAATACCACCCATCGTGCGCATCGCCCATATCGGACAGAAGTTCCAGAGAAACAAACCATTTATTGTACGTATAACCCCCAAAGATGCCCAACTCACTGGTACCGTCCACGTCTTTCATATCATCTACGGCATCGTTTTCCACATCTTCGCGCGCCCCACGATAATTGACCACCGGACCCAATTGCCACATGCCGCCCGGAACCAGGTTGGCTCTGAAGTTCAATCCAAATAATTTCATAAACATCCCGTTGTCAAATTTGACATCGGCAACGGGGACTGGAACCACCTTGTAGTCTTCTGAACCTTCATAGTCGGGGGTGAGTCCCACACCGCCACCGACAGATACACTTGCAGCCTGTACCACAGGCGCTGTTAAGCAGAACATCGCCAGCAGCATTAAAAACCCAATTAGTCGTTTTCTTAATTTCATCCGTGCTCCTCCTCTGATTGGTTTCATCAATGTTTTTTGTATTAGGGCACCTTCTTCTTTTCAGGAAAAATCGCTCAGTTCAGGTTTAAATATCTATACAAAATGGTATCATTTATCAAGTTTGTCAAGTTTATCAAGTTAACCGGACGTTTGTTTTATGCGGTTATCCGCCTTGCCTTAGGGGTGACATCGCGCCGTAGCAATTAACCTTTGCTTTTGCATTCATCCACGGGCAAGCCCGTGGTATTCTGCGAAGGCGGATAAAATCGTACAAATACGTCACTGTTGCTTGATAATTTCCAACATTTGTCGGCCTGTTGATCTGGATGACGGATAGTCAGTCAGGCGTTCGGCTAAAGGTTTTGCTTCTTCAAACTGCTGCCGTTGTAAATAAAATACAGCCAGTGCATACAGATACGCAGGATTGTCCGGTTCAATGAAAAGCGCCCTCTGGAGAGCGGATTCGGCTTCGCTGTCCTGATCAATCTGTTGCAACAGGATACCAAGGTTATAATGAATTCTGGCACGTTCAGGCAACCCCTTCGCTGCTTGTCGTAAATAGACTGCCGCTTGATCGATTTTTTTCATCTCCGCCAGCAACAGGCCCAATGAATAGGCTGCTTCATGCTGCTCCGGGTGGGCTGTTACGACTTCCTTAAAAAGCTTTTCCGCTGCCTGATGCTTTCCCTGTCGATTGTATAGCATGGCCATATTCACCTTGGCCGGGAAAAATTCCTGGTCAATATCAATCGCCTTTTGATAGTGTTTTATTGCCGGTTCATTTTTCCCCAGTTCTGCAGACACGTTACCCAGGTTGAGTCGTGAAGCTGCAAAATCGGCTGTCCGTTCCAAAGCTTGTTGGTATTCCAGAAAAGCTTTTTCAAATTGCTTGCGAACATCTGAGGGCATACTGCTTGGGGAAGCGGTCACCAGTTGCCTGGCAGCCTCAGCCCTGACAGCTTTTACAGGATCGTAGAGCAACGGTGACAACCTACTCAACAAACGGTCCATATCAACTTCACGCAAGTGTTGTACCGCTGTGTGACGCATGAGTGATGTTTCATCAGTCAATGCCCTGTTCACGGCTGAATGGCTCTTCTCCGATGGGTACGATCCCAGGAGTGATAGCGCGGTAGCACGCACAACGGTCGGATAAAGCCGGTCTTCGGCCAGTCGTACGAGATCCTCCAGAGCATCTCCCTTCCGGAGTCGTCCTGCGTTAAGAATGGTTCCGTAATGTGGCCGTTTTTTCTGCCCGTACCATTTTGACATGGATTCCATTGACCACTGAGCTGTTTTCTCAACATGGCATCTGTTACACGCATTGGGTGTGCCTATTTTCAGGGTCAGATCGGGACGAGGTATGCGAAAACTGTGATCGGGACGGTAGTCAACACCCATATACTTTCGTCCGGGCATGTGACACTGCTCGCAGGATGCACCGGTTCCCACATCAAAGAGTACACGGCCGTCTTGTGTTTGTATAGGGTCTCCTATTTCCCCTTTTTCCTTATGGAAATGATGCGCTTTGGTGTCGTAAACAGCGCCCTTGTGGCACTGCAGGCACAGGTCGTTTCCTTTCTTGATCCGGAAGATGCTGTGAATGTCATGACAGTCACTGCATCGAATTTCCCGAGCATACATTTTACTCTGCATGAACGACCCGTAAACATATACTTCCTCCAGGATTTGGCCGTCTGCAAAGTACATTCCCGGGTTGAGCAGTTGAGGAATACCGTAGTCCAGAAAATCAGCATGACTGTGAATGTTGTCTTCCAGCGACATGCGCCGGGCATGACATGGTGCGCAGAGTTCGATCTGCTGCTGGGATGTCATGTCGCCGGTTCGAACAGTCAGTGCATCGTTTTCAATTACAGGCCGACCCATTTCCGGCAATTCCGCCCACCGGACATGATTGGATCCCGGTCCATGACATGCCTCACAGCCAACACTGATCTCGGACCATGTGGTCTGGTAGCTGTCGGTGGCCATATCATAGTTTTTCTTCAAATCCGTTGAATGGCATTCGGCACACATGCCGTTCCAGTTTTGACTCTGATTGGTCCAGTATAGCCAGTCGTCGGGATCAGGTGGCGTATCCGGATAAAGATGGTACCATTCTTTTTTTTCAACATCCCATGCAATGGGAAGGCACTGCAACCGCCCGCCTTGAAACGGCACCAGGTACTGTTGCAGAGGGTACCATCCAAAAGTGTGGGTTATTGGAAACTCTTCAAGAGTGCCATCCGGGCCAGGGGTACGAACAAAATACTTGCCCTCCTTCATGAAGAAACGTGTTGTCACACCATAATGTTCGAACTCGGCATTTGTAAAATCACCGAGAACCGTTTCTGCCGTGGCCACGGCCATGGCCATACGATGATGGGATTGCTGCCATTTGTCAAATTCCGGCTTGTGGCAGGACCGGCATTGGTTACTGCCGACAAAAACGGCTTCAGGTTTCAAACGTATCTCCCTTGCATCCTCGATTCGTTGACGCTCTTGCATCAGGTACAGGGGAACCGAAAGGATGACGACCAGCGTCGAAATCAGCCCTGCTATTTTCCAGGTTATGAGAGATTCTGAATTCATCATTAAATGTTCTAGCTAAATTTTCTTGTCAGGATAAACCACCTGTTCCGGTCTGAATTCGTTTCGCCGAAAGGCCTGACCGGTATCGACAAAAACCACATTGTTTTCAATAACGACAGAAAAAATATCCAAGGCCCGGTTTGCGGGTGAGCGGATTACATCTCCCTGAATATCGAAGGCCGATGAATGACAAGGACAGATAAACTGTTGCTCCTTTTCAACCCAGGGCACGGTACAGCCCAGATGTGTGCACTTCCGATGGATAGCCATAAAACCACCATCTTTCAGACAAGCCAGGTAGAAATGTCCCCGGGGAAAAGCTGTCACAGAATTGGGTAGAAAGCTCCCCACGGTACCAGCCATTATACGCCCACCGAACTCACCCCTTGCCTCCTGGTTCCGGATCGGCTTAAAATAGGATAAAACCACCCAAATAAACTCTGCCAAGGCAACGATCCCGAGAAACGCCCATAGTTTATTTAAGAATTTTCGACGTGGGGGTACACTATCTTTTCCTTTTTCAGGTTTTGGTTTTTTTATCACGCTGTTTCCCTTTTCATGATGTCTACCAGGGCACCTTCAGTATCATCCCTTCTCCCCTGAACCAGATACCCGTCATCGTCAGGACGACAAAGGCGGTCAAAATCAAGATGAACACCGCCTGAATCGATTCATTGCTGGAAACGGAATATCGTTTTCTGATGAACCAGATAAAAACACCGGTGATAACAAACAGTAAAACCAAGGGTAACAAGCCGCTCATAAAAAAAGACGGCATCGCTGATACTTCTCGCCCGGGCGCCATCAGCTTTTCACTTGTCAGAATCAAGAGTGGTGTTACCAGTAAAGCGATAACGGCAGCCATCATTCCTGTCTTTCGTCCAACTCGAGACACGAACCATACACCACCGGTATCGGATTCATATTTCAGATAGGGTATCGCCAGAAAAACCAGTCCCACCATCAGCGGGATAATACAGACCGCAAAGACGGGGTGGAAGTGCATCAGCATTTCCTGCAGACCAGCAAAATACCATGGTGCCTTGGTGGGGTTGGGGCTCAACCCCGGGTTGGCCGGATCTGCCAGCGGTGCGTTTACAAGTACGGACCACACCATCACAACAGCGATAAGGGTTGTTGCAACAACCATTTCACGCAGAATAAGATTCGGGATGGTCGGGATTCGGCTTGGATGCGATATGGATGCCTCTTCGGGCTGTCTGGGAATAACCAGGCCGCCGGCTTTTCGAATACGCCAGAAGTGGAACCCCATGAGCAATAACAGGATGATGGGAACGATTGCTGTGTGAACGGCAAAAAAGAACCTCAATGTAGCGGGGCCGATGTCAGCGCCGTCCAGGATCACACCTTGAAAAAGGTATCCGATCCAGGGCCAGTATTCAAGCATACCCGTGGATACCGTTACGGCCCAGTAAGCCAGTTGATCCCACGGGAGCAGGTACCCGGTAAAATTAGCGGCCAAAATAGTGCCGAACATCATAAAGCCGATAATCCAGTTAAACTGGCGAGGCGGATGAAATGCGCCGGTAAAAAAAACCCGCAGCATGTGAAGCACGATGATGAGTACCAACAGGTGAGCACACCAGTGGTGCAGGTTTCTCATGAGACGGCCAAAAGGCACGTCATGGATCAAGGTCTGAATGGATGAATAGGCAGCAATTGTTGTGGGCTCGTAGACGAATTTGAGCAATACACCGGTGCTGATCTGAAGCAACACGAGGACAACCGCCATACCCCCTAAACCCCAGGTCAAGGAAAACCGCAATGTTTTATCGGGTACGGTGGAAGGGCGAAAATGCAGCAGCAGGACTCGCCTCAAAAATCGTTTACGCTCCGATTCATCCCTCGGAATGATTGGATCGGAAAAAATCGAGCGTCTAACACGTCCGATTATGCTGTTAACGTGTTTCACCTGCCCGGTTTCCTGATAAATACCACTTCATAGGTCTGTCCAACTGCAGCTTGATAGTAGAAACCAGCCAGGGCATCTTTTTCAGTATAGTAGTAAAGGGTATATGTCGATCCAGGATATCCCTTGTCCTGTAATTTGATAACCAGCTTCACCAGCCCCTTCCACAGGGAAACCCTCGCTTCAGAAACATTGATTGGGCCGGGATTGAAATACCCCACATCAACAGTGCCGTTTTGCAGGACGTTCAGAACGCGGATGACATACCCTCCGTCAGGCCGAACCCATTCTCCGACAATTGCCTTGAAATCCGGATTTTCCATAGAAACCGCCGTTCCACTGATTGGAAGACAGATCACACAAATTAGAATAGCTACCATGAGGTTTTTATTTAAAAGCTTACCTTGCATGTTGTTCCTTTGTTTGTTGAGAGCTTATCACGTTTTCCAATTTTAGGGGATCATCTTCCTTTCCTGTCCGCTACTGTACTTTATCGGGGGGCTGACATTAACTGTTTTGTCATCAATCATTTTCACCGTTGCCCTGTCCTTCCAGTTTTTCACCGCATACCAGACACCTATTTTCCCACCGTCAGGAGCGAGTATATCTGAGCCGTTTTTATTGGGATAATAGTCATCCCTTGAACGGCCCCCCATTTCTAACCATCTTTTCAGTTGGGTCTTCGTAAGATCAATCGGTTTCCAAAATTTTGATTCGAGGTGATACTCATTTCGAATCCCGATAATAGCTCTCGGGAAAGCATCCGGTCCACTGTAATAGTAAGTGTGATTCGGCGGTAACTGGTAAGTTTCAAATGATTTTTTTACATTATCGCTAGGAAAAAGCCGTCCGTAGTTTCCAGACCCGGCACAGCTCGCCATAAAAACAACGGCAACCAATAAAAAAAACAAAAATAACCCTGTGGAACAAGTTACCCGTAATCGATTTAACGTATTCATATATATCTCCTCTTGTAAAAGTCGCGTTTAAGTAGTTTATTACTCTGGCGGACAAATGCCCGCAGGTTGTCATTCCCGCGTGCCTGCCCCTTCGCAGGAAGGGGGCGGGGCACGAAGTGAAGCTTTAGCGCTATCCAGAAGAACACTGGATGCCCCCGGCTAACTACTTGCCGGGGCAGGCTTATCAAGTCCGGCATGACGGGGTTGGCTATTTAGTCGCCGGGTTAATATATTGACGGTAACAGCTCGTCTATAACCCCCTTTACAGACTATATGTCAGGAAAGTATTAAAACCACAAGATATGATTAAATCTGGATAAATTGAAAGGGTGAGCTATGTTCAAAAACGAGATTCATCTTAAAGATGTGGCCCTGTTCGGCATTACGGTCTCTTGGGAGCGAGTTTTTCACGTTCGCACAGGGATTATCCATCCGCGATACCACCAACCTTCTTTTAGGTTATAATCCCGTTCAAAAATGTTGTCTGAAAACCAAATCTATCATATTCTTATGTAAACTCTTGACCATATCAAATCATGTTTTAAATTATTGTTGCACAAAAAAATGAACCCGATCGAATAAATAGGTGGAACAGGTAACCTCTACAGGAGATATTGTTTGTATGGATATCAAGGAAATTACACATCAAGTTGAAAAAGAGAGTGTATCTATCAGGCAGATAGTCGCTGAAATCGAAAAGGTCATTGTCGGCCAAACAGGGCTGATAAACCGAATGCTCATCGGCTTGCTCTGCGAAGGCCATCTGCTGTTGGAAGGCCTGCCGGGGCTCGCCAAAACCACCGCAGTCAAAGCAATGGCCCAAACCATCGATACGTCTTTTAAACGAATCCAATTTACGCCGGATCTCCTTCCTGCAGATATTATCGGAACCCAGATTTACCGGCCGGACAACGGTTCCTTCGAGGTAAATAAAGGACCGATATTTAACAATATTATTTTAGCGGATGAGATCAACCGTGCTCCCGCCAAAGTACAGAGTGCCTTGCTGGAAGCCATGCAGGAACACCAGGTCACGATTCGGGACACAACCTTTAAGCTCGATGACCCTTTCCTGGTGATGGCCACACAGAACCCCATCGAGCAGGAAGGAACCTATCCGCTTCCCGAGGCCCAGATCGACCGTTTCATGATGAAAATTAAAGTGGATTACCCTTCGGCAGAGGAAGAAAAAGAGATCGTCAAACGAATCCGTTCCGGCGCTGACAACAATGCCACCAGTGTAGTGAGTGTCTCTTCCCTCAAATCAGCCCGGAAAACCCTGCACGTTATTCACATGGAAGACAGGCTGGTGGATTATATTGTTCGCTTAACACAAGCCACCAGAAATCCTGATGAATTCGGCATGGATATCGGATCCATGATCAGTTACGGAGCGTCACCACGGGCATCGATCTGGCTTGAAGCTGCCGCCAGAGCGCAGGCATTTTTGAACGGGCGTGGCTATGTGACCCCCCAGGACGTCAAATCCATGGCACCGGAAGTGTTCAGACACCGCATCATTTTAAGTTACGAAGCAGAAGCGGAGGGACGCACCACAGACAATATCATACATGAACTGTTGGAGCGGATCGAGGTTCCATAGCCCGAACATATTTAAACGAAGGATTCCAGGGGTCAAGGGTTCGAGTGATACAAAGTGTGGCATCAGCGCTCAAAGCTTAAAATTGTAAAGAGTTAACTGTTCGCATATATAGAAATGAAACGTTTTCCTACAGAGGAAATGATCGGTTTGAGCCAAAAAATAAGAAGATATGCTTTTTCCCATAGCCATCAAACCCGTCGAGGGTATGGGATAAAGCGACCTATCGCTGGGAAACAAACACTTGAACCCTTGAATCCTGGACCCCTGGAACCCTTTCTCCCAATCAATTGGAAGATGAGCCTATTTTGCTATTTGGCTTGAAATTTTTCATGAAATAATAGAGCTACAATGCTATCCAACGACTTGCTGAAAAAAATTCAAGGCTTTCATTTCAAAACCAGACACCTGGCCAACGACCTGTTTGCCGGGCAATATGAAAGCGCATTCAAGGGACAGGGGTTGGAGTTCACCGAAGTTCGGGAATACCAACCCGGCGACGATGTTCGCACCATCGACTGGAATGTTTCAGCCCGGTTCGGGCATCCCTACATTAAAGTTTTCCATGAAGAACGAGAGCTTACCGTAATGTTTTTACTGGATTTATCAGGTTCCCAATCATTCGGTACAAAAAAGAAATTCAAGCGCGAATTATTGGCCGAAACGGCAGGGATGCTGGCCTTCCTCGCTATTCGAACCAACGATAAAGTGGGCGCCATCCTGTTCAGCTCCAAGGTAGAAAAATATATACCGCCTAAAAAAGGCGCCGCTCATGTCTGGACCCTCATCAAAGAGATCTTTACCTATGAGCCTTCTGACCTGGGAACCGACATCAAAGGCGCTTTGGATTATCTGAATCGGGTGGTAAAACGCCATGCCATTGTTTTTCTCGTATCCGATTGTATGGATATGGGGTTTGAGCTCCCATTCGGCATTGCATCCCGCAAGCATGACCTGTCCGTGATCCGCATATCAGACCCTTCAGAAAAAACCTTGCCGGATGTGGGTCTGGCCTATCTAACCGATCCGGAAACAAACCGTGTGGCGCTGCTGAACACCCGTAGCAAAGCGTTAAGGGAAAAATGGCGAATCCATCGGCAGGCGCAACAGGCACGTCTCACAAACCTGCTTAGCAAAACCGGGGTGGATCTGGTGGACATTCAAACAGACGGCTCGGTTTCCGAGCCGCTCGTCCGGTTGTTTGATAAAAGGAGAAAGCGTCGGTGAGTCTGTTTTCAATGAATCCTACATACTCTCGAAAAAACCTGCTTCTCCTTTGGGCACTGGTCTGTTTCCTTCTTTGGTCCGGGCCGACATGGTCCGAGACAGCAGAAACAAGTTCCCTGCCGACACTGTCTGCATCCGTTGAAAATAATACTGCCAGTGTCGGTGACTTGTTATGGGTGACCTTGATGGTTGAGATTCCCGAGGATGCCAAACTACCTGAGAGCGGCGGTGTCGACGGCCTTGAAGCCTTGACCATCATTGAGCAGAAAACAGAACCCAATGAAATAAATTTCCGATTTCTTGTTGATCAACTGGAATCGTTTGACCTGGGTCCCTTCAGTCTCACGTATATTGACCATCAAAAGAATGAACAACAGGTGGCTACAGACCCCATTACCATCACAATTTTGTCCAACCTGGGTGAAAAGCCCGAGGATGCTACCCTGAGACCGATTCAGGACATTATTTCCACCCAATCAAGATGGCTAACGCATCTAGTATGGACTTTTGCGGCCATCATACTACTTGGCATGATTTCCGGTTTTATATGGTGGCGCAAAAAACGGTGCATAAGTGACATGAAGGCAACAATGGAAGACCCGCCTCATGTAAAAGCCGACAGGGAAATCGACAACCTGATTGCCAGTGGTTTGTTTGAAAATGGGGACGTGAAAGCATTTTATTTTATTTTTTCAGAAACCATACGCCGCTACATTGAATCTATCCGCCGGTTCCCGGCAGCCGAAATGACAACCGAAGAGATCGCAAGATTTATCAAAACAGATCCCTATGATCAAAAGGTTCTGCCATTGCTCAGGCAAGCCGACCTGGTCAAATTTTCCGATTCAGTACCGGCACCGGACCGTAAAGATCAAGATATCCTGATGGCCCGAACCTATATTCAACAGACCCGCCCGATGACGAACGGTTCACAGGAAAGCGCATCCATTCAGGAGGTGCCACAGTGATATTTCGTCTGGCTCATCCTGCGTTGCTGACCCTCTTGATATTGGTTCTTGCCTGGTTTGCCTGGCGCCTTACCCGTAAACCAGTGGGGATTACCTATTCCATGACCGGTACCCTCGCGCAACTTTCCGGAGGCAGCCATCGACTGGCAGGGCATATCCCTTTGATATTAAGAACAGGATGCCTTGTCCTGCTGGTTCTGGCCGCTGCCCGTCCCCAGCTGTACAATGTATCACGGGATATTGATTCGTCGGGGGTTGATATCATGCTGTGCCTGGACACGTCCGGCTCCATGCAAGCCCTGGACTTTACCATCGACAATCAACCGGTCTCCCGCCTGGCTGCGGTAAAAAAAGTGGTCACGGATTTCATTGAAAAAAGAGATATGGACAGGATCGGCCTGGTGGTTTTTGGCACCCAAGCATTTACCCAGTCCCCGCTGACATTGGACAAGGGCCTTTTGATGGATCTGGTGAAAAGGATGGAAATCGGTATGGCAGGCGATCAAACAGCCATTGGAAATGCCATTGCCGTAGGCGGGAAACGCTTAAAAGATCTTGAGGCTGAATCAAAAATTCTGATTCTGTTAACAGATGGCAGGCAAACCACAGAAGGGCTCACCCCTGCAGATGCTGCAGATGCGGTACAAGCTCTGGGAATCAAAATATACACCATCGGGGTGGGAGGGATAGAACCTGCGCCCTTCCCGGTTCAAACGCTTTTTGGTACAAAGATCGTTCGGCAAAAAGTCGACCTGGATGAAAAAACCCTCATGAAGGTTGCCGACACAGGAAAAGGTCAATATTTCAGGGCTGCGGATACGGATCGCCTGCAGGAAATATACGCTATCATCGATGAGCAGGAGAAAACAGAAATCAAGGTTAAAGAGTTCTTCCATTTTAAGGAGCTCTATTCCTTTTTCCTTATACCGGCAATACTTTTGTTGGCAGCGGACATCACCATCCGCACCACGTTATTGAGGACGATTCCGTGACATTTGCAAATGTATGGATCCTACATTTTCTTTGGGCAATGCCTCTGATTGCTTTTGTGCTCATGGTGCAGCACCGCAGACGACAACGGGCCATGGGCCGGTTTGCCGAACAAACCCTGCTGAAAAGACTCACCCCCGAAGACCACAAAGGCAAACGCTTTCTAAAGGCCCTGCTGCTCCTTTTTGCTTTAGGCACCTTGATCTTTGCATTGGCCGGTCCCCGTTGGGGGAGTCGATACCAGGAAGTGAGCCGCAAAGGAGTGGACATCATGGTGTTGGTGGATGTTTCACGAAGCATGATGGTTGAAGACGTGAAACCCAATCGCCTGGAGCGTGCCACAAGGGAGATCATCGATTTTCTCAAGGTTGTTGAAGGCGATCGGGTGGGCCTGACGGCTTTTGCAGGTGCTGCCTTTGTTCAATGCCCCCTCACCCTCGATTATGCGGCCCTGGAAATGTTTTTAAATGTGCTCCAGCCAGGTATCATCCCGGTGCCGGGAACCGATCTTGGTGCTGCCATTGAAACCGGACTGACCGCTTTTGATGCCAAGGACGAAACCGACAAAGTCATGTTATTGATCACCGATGGCGAGGATAATGAAAACCGAGGCCTGGAAACCGCCCGAAAAGCGGCAGACCAAGGCATTAAAATTTTTGTTTTCGGCATCGGCGACCCATCCGGTGGCCCCATACCTGCCGGCCAAGACCAGGGCGGGTTTAAAAAGGATAAAAACGGCAACCTGGTGCTGTCCAAACTGGATGAAAAGACCTTACAGGATATCGCAATGGAAACCGGCGGCGGATATGTCCGCTCCATGGCCGGAGACCTGGACCTGGATATCCTTTATTTTGACGGCATCAAGCAAAAGACGGAAGCCCAAACCCTTAAAAGCGGGAAAATCAAGGTATATGAAGAACATTTCAATCTATTTATTCTGGCTGCTTTTTTTTTACTGCTTTTCGAAGAACTGCTCGATGGCAAGCGCCGTACAAATACCAAAAGAAAATTTTCATTCTTTATCGTTGTATTGGCCATAGGACTCACCCCCTGGCTTTGTTTATCCCCGGTCGAAGCAGCTGAAACACCGGATGAACTCTATCAGCAGGGGCGGTATGAGGAAGCGGAACAAGCCTATTCCCAGCAGGATATGGATCATCCCAAAGATATCCGATTTCGTTACAATCGTGGGTGTGCAGCCTTTCAGAATGGACAATACGAAGAAGCGTCCGCAGCTTTTTCCAGTGTCATAAGAAGAACAGAAAATGAGGATGTACGATTTAAAGCCGCTTTCAATCTGGGTAATACCGCTTTCAAGCAGGGCGATTATGCGTCTGCCTCCACGTATTATAAACAGGCGCTTGCTGATCAACCCGCCAGTGAAGATGCGCGCTACAACCTTGAACTTTCTTTAAGGGCTCTGAAAAAAGAGCAAGAGAAACAAGAACAGGAACCGACGGATACACCCCAATCCGACACGCCGCCTCAGGGAAACGATCAGGAAGGAACCGACAACCAGAAGCCGGGGGAACAACCGCCTGACAAAGAACCTCAACAAAGTGACAAGGGAAATGAAGATCCTCAGAAAAACGGAGATCGTCAAAGAATAGATGATCAAACACCTAAGAATGACGAGAAGGAGCAGTCCAACAACAATGAGGATCAGGCATCGGCCCAAAACAAACCACCTGAATCAATAGATGAAGACACGCTTTCCGGCGATCTAAAGCCACGCGAGGCCTTGCCTGAGTTAGAATCAACCGACCCCTTAAAAGGTGACAATCCGTCTGACATTGACAGGAAAAAAGCCGAAGCGTTACTGGATAACATCCAAGAAGATCCGTCTGAAATAATGCGGTTTATGTTATCTGATGAGAATCGCCAAAATTCTTTTTCCGGAAGGGACTGGTAAGATGATAAAGGCAATCGCAGGTATCCTGTGTATCCTTTTATTACCCATGTTCACTGTTTGGGCGGCAGACGACGTGACTGTCACACTTCGGCTCGATCGGGTAGAAGCTACCCTGTCAGACACCCTGCGCATGGAAATTCATGTTTCCGGATCCCGCAAGAGCGATGCTCCGCCTTTTCTCCATGGCCTGGAATCCTTTCTGGTAACCAATGGAGGAACCTCCAGCCGAATGGAATTCATCAACGGCAAGGTCAATTCAGGCATCGACTACACCTATTTTATCCAGCCCCGGAAAACCGGTGAATTTAAAATCGGGCCCGTCAAGGTAAACGTGGATGGTAAAATATATGAGAGCGGGAGCCAATCCTTGGTGGTCCGAACAGCATCACAACCAGGCAGTTCAGATCGCGGTCCGGTTTTCATCCAAGCGTCCATCTCATCACAGGATATTTTTGTGGATGAGCAAGTTCTTTACACATTGAAGCTCTATTACCGGGTCAACATTGGCAATCTCTCCCTGGGTCTGCCGGAAATGGAATATGTCAGCTTTCATCAGCTCGGCCGACCCCTCGAGTACCAATCCACAGATGAAGGTCGTACGTATCAGGTATTGGAAATCCGTCACGCCATGATGGTTTCAAAGCAAGGCGACTTCATCATCACTCCTTCCCGGCTGAAGTTGACCGTGCGCCAGGCCGGCTCCCGCTCCAGGCTTGGCAATTTTTTCAATGATTCTTTCTCCGG
Source organism: Desulfobacterales bacterium (assembly GCA_029939655.1). GTDB lineage: Bacteria > Desulfobacterota > Desulfobacteria > Desulfobacterales > B30-G6 > B30-G6. The sequence continues at coordinate 3,510 of JAOZSO010000018.1, read as the reverse complement.
CTTCTCATCAAACAGGCCGTTGACATTAACAACCGACCCCATCAACTTACATGTGAATCCTCTTCCCAAAGAAGGCAGGCCGGCTGATTTCACAGGTCTTGTGGGCACGTTCCAGGTGGCATCGACGCTGGAGCCTTCCAGTTTAAAAGCGGGTGAGTCCGCTACCCTGACCATTCAGGTGAAAGGCCGGGGTACCGTGAATCGCATACCTGATCTGGATCTCCCTGAAATGGATTTTGCCCGTACGTACAGCGACCAGCCGGTTCTGGAAACTGAGCAAAGCCGTCAGGGGATTAGGGGGACAAAAACCATGAAATGGGCTTTGGTTCCTGAAAATACCGGTGAATATAAAGTCCCGTTATTGTCTTTGAGTTTTTTTAACCCTGAAACAAAAAAATACCATGTCCTGGTTACCCCCACACATTATTTATCTGTTCTGCCAGGCAAATCAGAAGAGAGTGTCGCAAGGTTGAATTCCTTGTCTGACAAAAACAATACGGGCGGAAGGACAAATAATAAAGAGATTCAGCAGTTGGGGGAAGATATATTGCCGATTCATACCGATGCTGTGGACCTGTCCGTTCCCTTTCGTTTTCTTTCCATGGGCTGGGTTCTCTGGTTTGTGCTGGTGGGGCCCCTATTCATATATCTGATGCTCCTGGGTGCATTGAGAGTGCAACGCCTATCGCCTGAACGTTTGGCCCAATCAATATCGAAAAAAGCCTTTAGCACTTTAAAGAAACGCTGCCAAAAAGATCAAATTAGCTACGAGGATCTCATCAATGCCTTCAAGGATTATCTGAATGATCGATGCAGCCTGTCCATCGGCACCCTGACGGCTGATGATGCTGAAAAGATTTTGCGGGACCAGGGCGTGGACGCTGAAACAGCAAAAAACATGCGTTCACTGGTCCAGCGGTTCGAAACGGCGGTATATGCGGGTAATCATTTCAATGATTCAGATGCCGTCGGCGAGCTGTTGGGTCTTGCCAGGGTAATAGAAAAGGGAATTTCATGACCAGGCAGGTCCGACACATAACCATAGGGATACTGGTGTTCGTGTGCTTTTTGAACATAGCCCATGCAGAGACCGGCACGTCTTTTGTTGAACAGTTTTTTGAAGCCAACCAGGCCTATAAGAACGATCAGTTTCAACACGCTGCAGATGGCTACATCCGTCTTATTGAAAACGGACATGGAAACGGACAGGTTTACTATAACCTTGGCAATACGTATTTTCGACTCGGGGATCTGGGAAGGGCCATCCTCTTCTACGAACGAGCATCTCTCTTGATGCCACGGGACGACGATCTCTCTTTTAATCTTTCCCATGCAAGAAACCAGGCCCAGGATGCCTCAATTGATTTGCAGACGTCTTCCTTAAACAGCCTTCTGGGCCTCGGTGGCCTCAACCGGTATGAGACCTTTTTCGCGTTTATTCTCTTGAACGTCCTGTTCTTTTCTCTTCTCTGTATAAGACTCTATAAAAAAACCGAATGGACATATTACCTCTCAATTTTCCTGACCATCGTTATCAGTGTCGGTGTATGCGCCGTCACGTTGAAGTGGTACGCGTGGGCAACCGATAACCGTGCTGTGGTTTTGTCGGAGGAGGTCGTGGTTCAGGCCGGTCCTGATTCGAGAGATACCCTTCTATTTAAACTTCATGCAGGGACGGTTGTGCGTGTGGAACGCACTGAGGACGATTGGACGCTGCTGCAGCTGTCAAAAGATAAAAGAGGCTGGGCGGAATCGAAACATTTAGAGCGGATCATAAAAAGAAATGGGATTATAACCCAAAAGAAGGTTGGTGGTATCGCGGATGGATAATCCCTGTGCGAACGTGAAAAACTCGCTCCCAAGAGACCGTAATGCCGAACAGGGCCATATCTTTAAGATAAATTTTGTTTTTTAAAAATTACTATGATACCGTCAAAAAAACCATCGCAGGCGACAACCTCGACAATCGCTCAACCTAGTTAAACCATGTTTTCCTGCTGAAGGTTCCTGTACCGTTCCTCCGAGTTGAACAGAAGATTGAACGTTCTTCTTTTACATATCGACCAATGGGATACCTGCAATCATTATCCCAGGACATATGAAATCGAAAGGAGGTACTATTATGCAAAAACGTATCATTGTTTTAATTGTCGCGCTCTTGTTACCCTTATGGGCTATTTCAGCCCAGGCAGCAGTGGAACTCACCTACTGGACCCACGAAGATCCCAATCGAACCGAAATCGAAAACCGTTATATCAGTGAATTTGAAAAAGCCAATCCCGGTGTCGTGATTAAACGTGTCACCAACCCATCCAAAAAGATGGCCGAGAAAATTCTCACGGCGTTTGCAGCAAACCAGGGGCCGGATATTTTCAATCTACAGATTGAAGATGAGTACGCTTATATCATTAACGAACGGCTTGCGCCTGTGGACCCCAAGGCGGCAGGATATGACAACGTGAAGTCGATTTATAAGGACTACATATCAAAAGTTCTCGATCCGGTCACCTACGAGGGCTCTCTGTATGGACTTCCACTGGAGTTGACCAACTGGTGTGTTTACGTCAACGATCGCATATTTAAATCCGCCGGACTCGACCCTGCGCGTGATTATCCGAAAACGTGGGAAGATATGGTTGCGGTATCGGAAAAGATCGCCATACGGCAAGGTGAAATCATCCAGCGGAGAGGATTCGATTTCCGGTATCCATACTACCTGGTATCCATGGTCCCCATGGTCGAGCAGTACGGTGGAAAGCTCATCAGTGATGACGGGAAACGGGCCATTATCAATGACCAGGCATGGATTAAATTTCTTGCATTCATGCAGGCATGGGGCCCGAACGGAAAAAATCTAGGATCGCCCACCTACAAAAACGCCAGAAAACTTTTTAACAAAGACAATAATGACATGGGAATGTGCATGTCCGGCCTTTACCAGGCGGGACGGATTCGATCGGACAATCCGGAGTTCTACAACAGCGGTGAATGGCGGATCGTTCCCTACCCAAAATTTAAAAACGCCGTCAATGACTCTGCCTGTGCCTATTATGGACACTACCTGGTGGTCAATGCACAGAAACCGAAGAAGAACCAGTCCATGGCATGGAAGTTCATCGGCTACATGTTGCGTCATTCTGAGGAATACCTTTCAAAAGTGGGTCTTATCCAACCCACGGTCACGCTAATGGAGTCTGCAACATTCAAGGGCATGCCCTACTCGGATGTGTTCAAGAAGGATATGGAAAGAGGCCATGTCGTCTACTACGGTGAAAACAGCGCCAAGATACAGGAACACGTGCGGGGGGCGGTCGAGTCTGTAATGCTCTCCGGCGTTTCACCGGAAGAAGCCTTGAAAAACTTGAAACGAAAAGCGCAGGAAGCACTGGAGGAGTAGATGCCCGAGTCCAAAGAGTCCGGAACTGATTCAACCCTATAAGAGTTAATGTTATACTCATTCAGCGTGTGATAAATTCTAAATCCGAATATCGAAATACGAAACAAATCCAA
>JAOZSO010000221.1:0-5971 GCA_029939655.1 Desulfobacterales bacterium | reverse complement strand
GATTGAGCTCTAATTAAACCCTAAATACGAATATCGAAATACGAAACAAATCCAAATATCGAATGCTCAAATGACCAAAATACAGCTCATTGGTTGAACCGTATGCAGCATGTTTCGAGCATTTGAGTTTGGGTTCTTTGATATTGTTTAGAATTTCGAATTTCGTGCTTCGAATTTAAATATTTAATATCAACAGCATAACCAAATGCCTCAGTCTCCCTTCAACGTGCTTGACTTTGATTGCTGTAGCTAACGCTCGGGATACCTTGGATAATGCTCTTGGTACCATTCCCTTGCTTCATAAGCCTGGATCAGATGTTCCGCCGGAACATCGTATGGGATATCTCATCCGGGAGCAAATGTGTACCCCTGGGTCCCACCCATCGCAAGGCTTATCAAGGCATCTTCTCTGGGTGACAGAAGTCCCAGGCTGAGTGCAAGGGTCAGCTTCAGATTGCCGCCAAAGCCTTTGCCATATTTCATTGCGACATCACGGACGAAATTCAAATTCAACTGTTCATCGATGGCAAATCCATGGGTGCCGACCTTGCAGACATCTTCGATGACTTTGGTGCAGTCCCCGCAGATAAAAAAGCTGGATGTCTTACCGGCATCATGAATCGCCGTGACAGCTTCCTGGCAGTTGGGCGTAACGAATTCCTGAAAAGTTTCGGGTCGGATCTGAGACGCCACAGGGTCAACGATGGCGATGATGTCACACCCCATTTGCGCATAAAACCGGGCGGACTCGGCACAGAGTTTTCCGGCATAGGCGATAATGGCATGGGCAAAGTCCTTCTTTTTTTTAACAGCCGTAAAAATCCGCACACCGGCCAGATGGGAAGCCATGGTCAACGGACCGGTCGCCAGACCGAGCATGGCGCAATCCAGCTCATCAAGCTGCGGCTTTACCTTGGCTGCCGCCTCGAAGATGATCGGCCACCTTCCGGACGTTTTTGTGAACAATCCCAATCCGAGTTCTTCCGGTGTCTCCTTTTCGCAGAGATGGGTCCTCACCGAAGGCACATTGTCTTCCCAGTACTCCACTTCGCATCCGATGGATTCCGCTTCTATGGAAAGGTCGAACATCAGGGGAATCCCATCCGCATGATAGGTTTTGGCAGCCTGGACAACCCCCCTGGCAAGAATATCGGGATCCTTGAAATATCTGTCTGCCCGTTCATTGATGAGATAGGCACAGTTGACACCAGCATACGGGACCCAGGGGGCTTTTTCAGTTTTTTTCCCTCTTGTGGCGTCGATAAGCATCTGTTTGGCCATGGGACGACTCCTTTATAATATGGATTTACCCCCGTATAAAATCAATATCGAGGGCTAGCTGAAACATATAGTTCTTCTCCCAATTCGTTGAGAGAAAGGGTTCGAGGGGTCCAGGATTCAAGGGGTCAAGAAGTTCACTCGAACCCTCGACCCCTTGGATCCTTGAACCCTTCATTTATATTGTGTAGACCTAAACTGGCAGTGCTTCATCTCGCATTGCAGGCATTTACTGCCCGGACGTTTCCGCTGCTCTGAATCACTGTATACGACAAACCCTGATATCGATTTTGCCGGCTGCATGATAAATGCTTCATTCAAATGCACACCAGCGGATTCACCGCCCAACAGGTCGAATAACAGGGCTTGGCTTTCCAGGGCAATTCCGTTCAAACCCGGACCCAATCGACATCCTGTGAAAAGGCCCATCTGTTGTGAATGCTTCTCAACCATGTCATTGCATATCAATCCCATGGTATCCAGCATTGCCGTACCAACGGCATCCAGCAGCAGGGATTTGTATATGCTGTTGCGCTTTGCCAAATCCCCGCACATCGTCTCGAGGGCACTCCCCAGGGTGCCGACATAAACGGCAAAATATCGGGCGTGAGCATCCGTACTGTCAGGAAGAATATCCGTATACGCGCCCTCTGATAAAACGATTCCACATTCTTTTTCAATCTTATCTATCGGGATCGCTCGATAGCACAAAATCGCTTTTACCATCTCCACGGCCTGCTGGATTCCCTGGCATACCCGTTGATGCGTCTCCGGGGTCATTTGATAATCCGGACCCCCGAAGTAGCGAGCAACAGCCTCAGGTGACGGCCTGATATCTTCCGGATCGATTCCAATTCTCACCGTCGACAAATCGCCTGCATCGAACATTTCATCAGTTATTAGACTTTTCAGCATAACGATCACGGTTGTGTCTCAAACAGACGTGAGAAACCACATGTTTCGGCTCTAATATAGCGGCGCAGCCGCGTCCAATAAAATCGCAACGCGATTTTATTTTAGTACGGAAATTCAATTCCCATATCTGCGATTTCATCTTTTATTCTGCGGTACATATCGAAATGTTCCTGGGTCGGCACAGCTTTGGCGACATCGTAACATTCATGATACTCACACCCGATGGGGGCGTCCGCCGCATGGTCCTCGTATTTTGCCAGTAAATTTTTGGCAATAACATTGACTTCAGCCCGGGACAAGCCCTGGCACGCGACGGCATGACCGACCTCCATGCCGATTCTGGCTTCCAGCGGCGTTGCACGATTTTTATATTTGTTGCGGGTCGAAGCCATCTCCCACAAATGCCATCCGGTAACCGTCGAGACCATGGCATGAACCGCGGTTTCCCGGAACAACATTTCAGTCATGGGACCGGCATTGGCAAATCCATTGGAAGTATGCAGCAACTTGCTGTTTCTGGCAAGTGCCTGCCCTGCCATGGCGATGGGCCACAACAGCTCCCGGGTGGTGTTGGAACCGTAATTCAAATGAAATGGAAAGTGCTGATTGAAAATAGCACCGTGAATAACCAGGCCGATAAGACTGTATGCAACCGTGGTCACTGCCGTTCCCTCGGAGCCGCCGCACCATCCACCGTAAATCGCTCCGGTCAGGTTCCCGGTATAGCAGCCATACTGGGCATAATGGAGGGAACGATTGAGAAGTGTGTCGGCAGTTTTGAACTCGGTCAGCGATCCCACGAGCCGTGCATCTGTTTTTTGAACGCCCCACTCTTCGTTCGACACGGCAATCTGCCCACTGTCGTGTTCCGCGGTACCCACGGCAACCATGAATGTTCCCGGGCGGCCCAGCAGTCTTGCCGCCAGTTTCTGATTGGTGATATGTTGGATACATCCACTGATTTCAGTGGGACCGGAAGATTCGATCAGGTGCCCAAAGGTCTCTTCCAGTATCGGCCCGCAAATACCATCCAGAAGCGGTTCCTTGAGATAGGCCATACAGATGGACTGGTGGTACTTCTCGTCACAGGTAATGTCCGGGCTCATGATACAAAACGGCGGAGCCATGTCTTCCACCTGCCGATGTTTCCACAGGACAGCGTCCTTTCCGGCACCCACCCAATATTGATCATGTGCCATATACAACGCTTCCCTAATCTCCTCATCGGTGACCTGGATAAGCCGGTGGGAATCGGTGTTGTAATAGCCCACATCCCGGAACAGCTCCCAGGCAGCCTGCCAGATTCTGTCGGCCATGGCATCATCTGTCGGGCAAGGGTTTTCCGGGTCATATTTGATTTCATATTTTTTGATGAGTTTTTTCAGGGTCGGTGTAAAGTGTTTGGGGAGGAAATCATCCTCATCCATAAAGGGACCGGTCTGGGATCGCTCGAGAATCTCCCAGTGCCTGTAAGCTGTTGTCATAAAAAATCCTCCTTATATTTCCCGGTAATTACTCAGTGTATTCATTCTATGGTTCTTCTTCTATTTCGTTGAGAAAAAGGGTCCGAGGGGTCCAGGATTCAAGGGTTCAAGTGTTTGTTTTCCAGGGTTCTGTTTGTCGTTTGGGTTTCCAGTTTTATCAAATGCTTAACTGTTAAAACTACCTAAGCGTTAAGCACCGAAGCTTCATTTCGTGTCACTTGAATCCTGGACCCCTGGAATCCTTGAATCCTAAATTTGATTCAATGCGTTTATCGTTGAATCAAATTTTCTAACAGTTCAGGGGCACTCTTGGCGTCTTTACAGTAGAGGTCGGCACCGATCTGGTCGGCCCACATCTGGGAGGTGGGTGCACCGCCGATAACGACTTTGTATTGATCCCTTATCCCTTTTGACTTCAGAATCTCAATGATTTCTTTCTGGCGCGGCATGGTGGTGGTCATCAACGATGAGGCCCCGATAAAATCAGCACCAATAGCCTCCGCCTCCTTGATAAACGTCAGCGGATCCACGTTGTACCCAAGATCCTTCACCACGAAGCCATTGGTTTCCAGAATGAGCTTGACAATATTCTTGCCGATTTCATGTAGATCCCCCTTGACCACACCGATCACGATCTTACCTTTGACTTCCTGTCCACCAACCTCTTCCAGATAGGGCGCCATTACCTCGACCACACCGGACAAAGCCTCTCCGGCCAGCATGATCTCGGGGAGAAATATTTCCAGTTTTGAAAACAGGTCCCCCACATGTGCCATGGTCCTGGTCATGGCCGCTATCATTTCCAGAGGGTTTGCGCCTTCTTTCAAAAGCTTTGCGGATAGCGCCTGTGCATCCTCGGTTTCACCGTCTTCTACAAATTTACTCAATTCCTCCAGCGACATAGTATGCCTCCTTAATAATGGATAGATATAGGGGTTGTTATAAATATGTTCCGAATAAGTCCCACGGCTCCAGTGGATTCCATATTTTTTTTAAAAGGACATATCATGATCAATCTGCATCACTAGCGTAGTGCCCTGCCGGATTGATGATGTTTCTGCGGTCTTATGTTACTAACAACCGGCCGTATTTCATCATCAATCCGGTGGGCACAAGACGAGGCTTCATTTGATATGTCCTTTTAAAAAAAATATGGAATCCACTTTTCGGTGTAACCGGAACGTTATTTTGACAACTGCTATAAACAACCAAACCCCTGTTTGTAACAGTTGTATATACAACCTAAATACCTATAAAATAGGAATTTGCTTTTTGTCAAGCCATAAAATCATGCAACGATTTTATGGGGCCGTTTTTTCCCGTCTCTGGAAATTGAAAAAATCGGATGGATCAAACTGAGGTGAGAAGGTATCCCGGAAAGCCATTTCACCCCGCATATAATACTCCACATACGTAACCGGATCATCAAATGAATAGATCGTCCGCTTGATATGGAATGCAGGGTAACCCGGACGCACGTCAAAGATGGGTGCGGTCTCTTCTGAAAGGGCGATCGCCTCCATGCTCTGGCTGATCCTGGTGAGCTGCAGCTTGTATTTACCGATGAGGATGCTGTGAATCGATTCGTTTTTGAGATCTTCCCAGAGAATACCGGCACATATATCAGGCCGTAAATAACGTATTTCGTATCGCACCGGTTTTTGATCGAAGAACCAGAGACGTCGGATAAGAATCAACTGGTCCCCGGTTTCCAGCTGTTTTGAAACATTGGCAGGAGGGTCAACCACCTGCGCCTCCTGGACTTCGGTCGTCAAAGACACGTTCAGGTCGTCAGCCCATTTTTGAAACGGTCTCACCCGAAAAAACCCGGTGGTGTAATGCTGCTTCTTTTTCACGAACGTACCCTTACCCGGCATACGTTCCACAAACCCTTCCCTCTCTATGGCATCGATGGCTTTTCGAGCGGTCATGCGGCTGACGCCGAAGGTTTCCGCCAGCTGATTTTCCGAAGGCACGGCATCCGTGAAATTTCGTGCTTTGATGCCTTTGATGACGTAATCCTTTATCTTTTCATACTTCGGAACCTTTTTTTTCATCACACATCCCCGTTCCACGGCCCGGAAAACCTGTATATACTGCTTAAACCACAACAACAAGCATACCATAGCCCCGCCTGTATCCATTGTCGAGAACAAATTCCTCTTGACAAGTTCAGGGCGATGGTCATAACTATTCTTTGATTGTATATACAGCCAAAGGACATATCATGACTACCCATCCAATTGTTGGCGATACCATGACGATTGAACTGGACAACAACCTCCCTGAACTGC
>JAOZSO010000017.1:0-20711 GCA_029939655.1 Desulfobacterales bacterium | reverse complement strand
GAGCGATTTTTATCTCGATCTGCACCGATCTCTTCGGGAAAAATCGCTCAGTTCAGGTATTAATAAACGACCACGAAGGTATCATTTCGTGGTTTTTTTTTGAGACCTAAACATATGCACATATCAGAAGGTGTCTTAAATGCGCCGGTGCTGATTACGGGCGCTGCGCTTGCCATCACAGGTACTGCAATCGGATTGAAGCAGATGGACTATGACCGCATTGCCCAAGTGGGTGTTCTGGCGGCAGCCTTTTTCGTGGCCTCCCTCATCCATGTCAATGTAGGTCCATCCAGCGCACACCTGATTCTGAACGGCATGATCGGTCTCTTGCTTGGGTGGGCAGCGTTCCCCGCAATCCTGGTGGCACTGATTCTACAGTCGATTTTTTTTCAGTTCGGCGGCATCACCACCCTGGGCGTCAATACGATACTGATGGCATTGCCGTCAGTCATCTGCTATTATGCTTTCAGAAATTTGATCCATCGATCCCCGGTGCTTACAATGATCGGATCATTTTCCTGCGGTTTTGTTTCGGTACTGCTGTCTGCACTTCTCCTGGGACTTGCCCTGGTCTTCACGGAAAAGAATTTCTGGTCCTTATCGGGACTCATCGTGGCGGCCAATTTGCCGGTAATGTTCATCGAAGGCATCATAACGGTATTCTGCGTAGCTTTCTTGAAGAAAGTGCACCCGGAAATGCTAACCCGGACATTTCATGATAAAAACAGTTAAAAAAATAAAACACACACTGCATCAGGGCTTTGGTGTGCCCTTCGGCTTGAGTTCAGGTCGCAAACTCAGTCGAGTCGCCGCAGGGCATCTTCCTGTTCTGATCTTAATGGTTTTGTTGAATGTTCCTCCCGCCCTGGCGCACAGGATAAGCATTTTTGCATGGGTACAGGGCGACACCGTTCACACACAAAGCAAATTCATGGGAGGTAAACGGCCGGACCAGGCATTGGTTGAAGTTTTTGACAAAGCCGGAAACCTGCTTCTGAAAGGAAAAACCGACGCCGAAGGGCTTTTCAGCTTTCAGGCGCCAAAAATATCAGACATGCAGATTGTTCTAACGGCAGGCATGGGACATCGTGCTGTCTGGGCACTTTCCAGGGAGGATTTCCAGGAAACCGGTGTCGAATCCGATCATAACCAGGGGTTCAATGCCGTACCCCAAAGGGAAGCCCATGAATCAAATCCGAAAACGCCAAATAACCATCGATCCCCTGAAAGCGGATTGTCGGCAGCGGAAATAACGGCTCTGGTTGAAGCCACCCTGGATCGAAAATTAAAGCCGCTCATGGACAGGATCACCGCATTGAATGAAAATCGGATTTCATTGTCCGATATCCTTGGCGGCATCGGTTACATCGTCGGGCTTGCGGGGCTTGCTGCGTACATGCAGTATCGTCGAAAAAGGAGTGACCCCGAGAGATGATACCGGAAGCCTTTGCCGACGGCAAGTCCGTCATTCATTCCATTGACCCAAGGATTAAGGTGGTGTTGGCGCTGATCTATTCGTTTGTCGTCGCCTTGTCGAGCAGTTTTGTCATTTTACTGTCCAGCCTTGTCACCTCGATGGTGCTGGTAATGGTTGCCCGGTTGGATGCAAGGGAGGTGCTCAAGCGATTGGCGGTCCTGTTGGGTTTTATTCTGCTGATATGGATGCTCATGCCGCTGACATACCCGGGTGCAACCCTTTTCAGGATCGGCCCCGTGGCTTTCAGCAGCCCCGGAGTGATCCTCGCGGCACAGATCAGCTTGAAATCAGTCGCTATCCTGCTGTCTCTGATGGCGCTTCTGGCAACCATGTCCGTTGCAACCATGGGGCATGCGCTGGGAATCCTCGGCATACCGGACAAGCTTGTATACCTGCTGCTGATAACCTATCGGTACGTTTTCGTCATGGAGCAGGAATACCAGCGTTTGATCCGGGCCATGAAAATAAGAGGTTTCAAGCCGGGAACCAACCTCCATTCTTATCAGTCCTATGCCTATCTCGTGGGCATGCTGTTCGTACACGCGTCGGCACGGGCAGACCGGGTTTCCAAGGCCATGAAATGCCGCGGGTTTACCGGCAGATTCCACTCTCTTTGGCAGTTTGAGCCGGATCCACGGAATCGGCTTTTTGCTGTCATCATGTCCCTTATCATTATCTTAATGACAACGGTTGAATTATGGATTCAAACAATACACTCATAAACCTCAAGGACGTTACATATAAGTATCCCGGCGGGAAAACCGTCCTGGACCGCATGGATTTCAAATTTACCAAGGGAGACCGGATCGGCCTGGTGGCACCCAACGGGAGCGGAAAAACAACATTGTTCCATGTCATCATGGGTCTCTTGAAACCGTCCAGTGGCACCATCAAAATTTTTGGGAAAGAACGACGGAAAGAAAAAGACTTTGCCGGCATTCGCCATCGCATGGGCCTGTTGTTCCAGGATGCAGACGATCAGTTGTTTTCCCCCACGGTCATAGAGGATGTTGCTTTTGGCCCTTTGAACCTGGGGAAATCAAAGCAGGAAGCCTTGGACATTTCCCGGAAAACGCTCGATTATCTGGGTCTGAATGGCTTTGAAGACCGGATTACCTTCAAGCTTTCCGGCGGAGAAAAGCGCCTGGTATCCCTGGCGACGATCCTGGCCATGCAGCCGGAAGTACTTCTTCTGGACGAACCGACAAATGCACTGGACGCGTCCATGAAATCACGACTGATAGGCATTCTCCAGGGACTTGATCTGTCTTATATTCTGATTTCTCACGAATTCGACGTGCTGTCCGAAACGACCCATACGTTTTACAGCATGGAGGATGGCAAGATATTCAGGGATGACCGCGTACATATACATACGCATCAGCACTCCCATAAAATCGGCAAACAGCCGCACAAGCATATTTAGCAGATCAGCCGGAGATAGGCTGTAGACTATAGGCTATTAGACTGTAGGCTGTTAGGCTGTAGACGCCTAATAGTCTAACAGTCTACAGTCTAAACAACCTAAATAACGGGGTATTAATATGAATTACTATATCAAAGAATTATGTCAGATTCTAAAACAAGAGCAGCCGGTTGTCATGGCAACGGTATTGTCTCACCAGGGGTCCACGCCCAGGGGCGCTGGTTCCAGAATGCTGGTTCTGGCCGGCGGGGAAATCATCGGCACCATCGGGGGCGGCAAAGTGGAAGCGGAAGTCATGCAGACCGCATCTGAGCTGTTTGACTCGGAAACCTCACAAATACGATCCTTTGATTTGAGTAAAAGACCGGACCTGGATGATCTGGATGTCATCTGTGGTGGACAGATGACGATTCTAATCGAGTACATCCATGCAACTGTGGAAACTATCAATGCGTTCCAGGAACTCCAATCCGCCCTGAAACAAGGCAAAAACAGCTTTATGATCGCCTCGCTGCAGCAGATATCCGATGGGGTTTGTGTGGGCAAACGGTGTCACATACAAAAGAGTGGAAAAATCTCCGATAAATGTCCTTATCCTGAAACCGACCTGCATCAGCTTGCAGCACAGGCCAGGGGGACACGGATACCGGTTGTGCTGTCGGCAGGCGAACAGGAATATCTCATCGAATCTTATATCATGACCAAAACCGCCTTCATCTTCGGTGCCGGCCATGTGGGCAAGCAGGTTGCGACTATCAGCGACATGGTCGGTTTCACGACCATTGTACTGGACGACAGGAAAGAATTTGCCAACTCAGATAGATTCCCAGGTGCCGACCAGATCCTGGTGCTGGACACATTTGAAGACGCCCTGCCGGGACTCAGCATAGACACCTCTAGTTACATTGTGATTCTCACCCGGGGACACCGCCATGACCAGACGGTTTTATCACAGGCCCTTAAAACCGGTGCCGGGTATATCGGTATGATCGGCAGTCGTAAAAAACGGGATACCATATACCGCAATCTCTTGAATGACGGATTCACCTCAGAAGATATCGCCCGGGTACACAGCCCTATTGGTCTTGAAATCAAGGCAGAGACCCCGGAAGAAATCGGTGTGAGTATTGTAGCTGAATTGATACTGGAGAGGGCGAAAAGATAGGGTCCGAGGGTCCAAGGGGGATAAAAGGGTTCGAGGGGAAAAGAACAGGGTTGGAGGGGTTGAGGTTTGGAGGGTTGAAGGGAATTGAATACGGATAGGATGCTTGGAGGCTGGGAAGCTGCCCTTAGCCATAAGCAGCTTAAAGCTTACCACTTACTCCTTACTCCTTACTGCTGATACCCCTTCGAACCCTGTTATCAAAACATTGCAGAAAACCCAAAAGATATAAGGATCGAAAAAACATGAAACATGGTAACACCGTCATTGAAAAGCCCTACCGCATATCAGCCGTTCTGTTCGATTTTGACGGCACGTTGACCAAACCGGATGCCCTGGATTTCTCTGTCATCAAAAAGACCCTTGGATGTCCCGAGGAGATACCGGCCCTTGAATTTATTGAAAGCATTCCGGATCCACAAAAGAGAGCCGAAGCCTTCAACGAACTGAATCGTTTTGAAAGCCGGGCTGCAGCCAATTCAGAGCCCAATCCCGGTGCGGAAAACCTGGTACAAACGATTCATTCAAAAGGTCTTTCCATGGGTCTCATCACCCGCAACAGCATCGATTCCGTGAGGGAAGCTCTGAAAAACTTTAATGGTATTGGTCTGGATGATTTTGATATCATCATCACCAGGGACGATCCGGTTAAACCGAAGCCGAGTCCCGAAGGCATTTTGCTGGCCGCTCGTAAACTTAATGTCGAGCCCCGGCATATCTTGATGGTGGGAGATTTCGTGTTTGACATCGATGCCGGCAGAAGCGCCGGCACCCTGACGGCACTCCTGGATGTCAATCCACGTGTCGATAAAAGTAGTCTTGAGTGCGATATTATCATTTCCTGTTTGGCAGACCTCGAATCGGTCCTCCAGATGGGGTCACCGCTGCCCCAGGGCAAATTACCCAATGAGATGCTCGAACAAATCCTGAATGGATTTTCATTTGAAGATCCAGCCCTGCTGATAACCGCCGGCGTTGGAGAAGACATTGCAGCAGTCGATATCCGCCGGGAAGAAGTCCTGGTTTTAAAATCCGATCCCATCACCTTTGCCACAGATGCCATCGGACATTATGCGGTACTCGTCAATGCCAACGACATCACAACCTGTGGCGCCGACCCCCGCTGGCTTTTGACAACACTGTTGTTTCCCTGCGGCATCACCGGTTCCGAGATTCAGCACATCATGCACGGGCTGAACCATATTGCATCAAAATACGGGGTCACCCTATGCGGAGGGCATACCGAAATTACCGATGCCGTCACCAGACCCGTTGTGGTGGGCTCTCTGGCCGGCACCGTCCTTAAGAGCCGCCTGATAGATAAGAAATCCATGAAAACAGGTGATCTCCTGTTGATAACCAAATCGGTTGCCGTAGAAGGAACAGCCATCATTGCTCGTGAAATGGAGTACAAACTGCTTTCAATGGGATTCAGTGATTCAGATGTCCATTCCTGCAAGCAGTTTTTAGACCACATCAGTATCCTGGAAGAAGCCGGAATCGCAAGGGATATCGGTGGTGTTACGGCCATGCACGATGTCACTGAAGGGGGGCTGGCCACAGCAGTTACCGAATTGAGCATTGCCGGCAAGCACCGAATCCGGATCGATATGAACCACATCCCCATATTTCCACAAACCCAGAGAATCTGTGATGCATTCGACATCTCACCCCTGGGTCTCATCGGTTCCGGCAGCCTTTTGATCTGTTGCAACCCGGATACCAAGGATGATATTCTGACAGGTATCAGGAATGCCGGTATCCATGCGACCTGCATCGGTGAAATCATGGAAAACGGAGAAGGTATTGTGGCCATGGACGGTCTGAAACCGGTGACGTGGCCGGAGTTCAAGGTCGATGAGCTTGCCCGGTTGTTTAAAAAGAAGCCATAAGCAGTAAGCGATAAGCTGTAAGCATTATGCAATCTTACAGAACCTAAAACCTAAAACTTAAAACCTAAAACCCAGATCTATTATTGCTCATGGCTTACTGCTTATCGCTTACACCTTATCGCTCATATTGAATGCATATTGAAGGACCAGGTATAACACATACATACCGAACAGCCACCCGCCCTGCCATCTTCTGAAGCGGCCGTCCTTGTTGGTAAAGATAAAGAATCGAAACAGATACAGAATAAGAAGCATGGCCGGAAAGTGGAAAAGATAAAAATTGGGCGGCACAGCAAGAGGTTTGGCTACCGCGGCGGCACCGATGACAAAGAGACAGTTCAGAACATCCGCTCCGACAATATTTCCTACCATGATTTCAGGATGTCCCTTGCGTACGGAAGAAATGGCGGTCATGAGTTCGGGCAGAGATGTACCGAATGCCACCATGGTGGCGGCGATGACATCATCCGGCACACCAATTCTCTGCGCGATTTCGGATGCTGCAGGCACCAGAACCCTGGCTGAAGCTACAACGATCAAGAGGCCGCCGATAATCATCAACCAGCATAGACCCAGGCCCATTGAGCTGGAAGTGTCATTTCTTCCGATATCGATGTCTTTTTCTACGCCCTGCTTTGCCCAGGTATAGGTCATGTACAAGTACCACCCTAGCAGGAGCAGGAAAAGCACACCCACCCATCTGGAAAGAATCGGTTCGCCTTCCATCCATATCAGTGCAGCGAGCGATATCCCCACCAGGAGAGTTGCTGATCCCACTTGAACCCAGCCGGTGCGATTAAGAATAAACCTATTCACGGGAATAACCGTCATCATGCAGGTCAATCCGAATATCAAACCGGTATCGGCAATGATGGACCCCACGCCATTTCCCAGCGCCAGACCGGAATTTCCCATCCAGGCCGCCATCACCGACACAAAAGCCTCCGGCATGGTGGTTCCCAGGGATACGATGGTGGCCCCGATGACGATCCGCGGCATTCCTGTTCGACCTGCCAGGTCAACCACACCGTCGATCATCCAGTCCGCTCCCTTGGCAAGCGATAGAATACAGATAGCGATAATCCCGAGCAGTGCGATGGTAGGAAACCCCTGAAGTAAATGGAGCAGGTGTGTCTCATCACCAATCCACTGCAGTATTTGATTGGGCATACATATACCTTTCAATATATCAATATAATTTTATAACAATGATAGAGAAATACCGATCATGTCAATCACTTTTTAAATTTGATGGACTTCTTTTTGTGTTAATGCTATAAGCAGTTGTTATGTTTTCCTTTATTAAAAATTCTTCCAGGAATGCCGATTTAGATCGCTTTCCACTTTCTACCTATACATTGAATTTCTCCCTGGACCGGATCGTTCCGGGAGTAGACAATGTCCGACACGACGTTTACCTGAGTCCCTCTTTCTGCGAAGCCGCCGATAAAATTGTCCCACAGATCATTGCTAAAAATGTCGAATCGAATGAATTTTTCAGAATTGACAAACCCGATGTTTGGGCCAAAAAAGTAAATGACTTCAAGCGGTGCTACCGCCGGTTCATGGAAGATGCCATCTACAAGTCAAAACAGGAAAACAATCCTCAAATAGACTTTTTGGCTCAAACGGCCGTAATGAAAATGCTCATTACGGACATGCGGAATCAGTTCGAAAAGACCACCACCAAGATCAAAAATCTAATCCGCAAAGACAAACTGACAGACCGGCATCAGACAGAGAATAAATCCAAAAAAAATGAATCCCTTTCGATTGTCCTGCAGAACAAGGACGGTTTTTTAAGAAAAGTGGGACTACAACTATTTTCCCTGCTATCCGACGTCAACAAAGAAAAACTCAAAACAATACGTGAGGCAAACTTCGGGGCTGAAAAACTGCTACCGGACGATATCCTCGATAATCCAATTTTTCATTCACTAAATCACTACCACGATGCCTTCCTCATCGATGAATATGATATCATTTTTGGCAGACGACTCGAGGACCCGGACAATTATGACAATCTGATCAATCTGCTGAAACAACTCTTTTGTGAAATTATTGATAAAAGTTCACAACAGGAACAAAAAGAAGATGACAACACATATAGCGGATCGGATAGATCAACCGGCACAGCCGACATCTACAAGTATCTCAAGCAGATCGATAATATCGATTGGCTATTGAACTATTTTGAAACCCTTGAAAAGATCAAAAAAAACAAAAAACAGAAAGCAGACAACGCCGATATTGTTAATCTGAAAGCCCTGGCTGCCAATCAAAAAATCATCCTTCAAGACTTTTTTAAGGCGTTTAACAAAGCCCGTCTGATTCAAAAAATTTCCGCCTCCTATGAAATGCGATCGATCTACCAAATCTACTGTCCCCCGCTGGTGCCACAGCAGATTCTCATTTTCATGATCGACCCAAAATCAAGAAAAATAGTCATTAAACGACTGAAGCAGCTGAAAAAAATTTATCGCAGGCCATTTTCTCTGGGACCTCTGAAAAAACAGATCAAAAGACTCGAATTCCTGCGGGTGAAAGATAAAAAGAAATACCTGATTCGATTCCTCAAGGGGATTGCCCACTATCATCGGGATATTGAAAACCACAGAATAATCAGTGAGGCAATGGATCGGATCAACTTGACTACGGATGATAAAATCCTCAACTTATCGAGGGCAAACAATACCCTGTATGAATTTCTGCTTCCCAGCGAGAAGTGGGAAGATGAAAAGCCTATCATCAACCACGTCGTGATAAAGGCAGATGTGAGGGGATCGACCGACATCACTCACCAGATGATAAAAAGAGGATTGAATCCCGCCTCCTATTTCAGTCTCAATTTTTTCAATCCCATATCTGATATTCTCAAGGATTATGGAGCTGTCAAAGTATTTATCGAGGGCGATGCCATTATCCTGGCAATTTTTGAAAGAGAGGGGACACCCGAAGGGTGGTACGGTGTAGCCAGGGCATGCGGTATTGCTATGAACATGCTGTTTATTATCAAGCGCTACAATGATAAAAGCAAAAATAATCAACTGCCGATCCTCGAACTCGGTATCGGCATCAATTATCTTGAATCATCGCCAACATTTCTCTTCGATGGGAACCAGCGCATAATGATCTCCTCGGCTATTAACATCGCTGACCGCCAGTCGAGCTGCTCAAAACCTCTGCGCAAGATCTTTTCGAAAATGAAACCTGCCTTCAACCTCTATGTTTACCAGACAGCATCAGAAGATGATATGCTGAAAACTTCGGACGATATCTCTGTGAGATACAATGTCAATGGCATCGATCTGAATCCCGATGGTTTTAAAAAGCTCTCTAAAGAAATCAATCTGACCACGTTCAATACGGACATTCCCGAACTCAAACGGAAAAATATCAAGCTGCATACAGGCAAGTTCCCCTTGACATCCGGCAGATTCCAGCGCCTCGTCATCAGGGAATCCAAAATTCGCCAGATACATCCAGATACATTTGCATCCTTAAAACTCACCAATAGAAGTTATTTTGAAGTCTGTACCCATCCTGCGGTTTACCAGCATGTGAGAAACGTAGCGAAGTGAAATGCCGCACTATAAACAACGGAGCTTGCTGCAGGGATAGAAATTTTTATCTTTCGTTCTGGAGCGACAAGGTCGCGTTCAATAAAATCGTTCTACGATTTTATTACGGCTTGAAGAAGGGCCTGAAACACGTCGGGTCCCTCTACGGGGGCAGGCGCCATACCCTTTGCGACCTGGCGTATCCATTCAATTTTTCCTTTATCTAAAACCGACATACTCTCATCGATGAATTTCAGCTCGTTATGCATCTTTCCATAAAGAACCATAGGGCCAAAAAACGTCCCTTGTTTCGATTTTTTGGTAGACAATCCCATGACATAAAAATGTCCGGCCAACAACTCTTTTGGCGCATGTTGAAAACCCAGAAGCTCTCCAAACAAGGAGAGACTTTCAATGACACCATCCTGATAGGCGTTTTCCAGTGAGGCAGTCCCATCTTCAGCCATAGCAATCAGATCGGCTTTTTTATAGCTGAGATCCAGCAGATCGATACATTCTTTCTGGAGCGCTTCCAGCGTTTCAGGCCCCTTTTTCACAATGACGTCCTTATCATTGAGTATCTTGAAGGCATTGCGAATGCTGATCATCTCCTTGACTGTTGGGCTTCTCCTCATAGTGACATCCGCTACCGTCGTCAAATACATGGGCAGATCATTTCCCAGAACGATGATGCGGTGTTTTTCTCCATCGGTCTTTTGGATGTATAAATCCAGGTCACGTTCTTTATGATGGGTGTATGGGCTCATGCCAAGAAGCTCGCGCACGGCATTGATATCTGTTCTTTTGCCACTATCAACAGATCCCATGGATGTGAGAATATTTTGCCCAAGAAACTTGATCCTGATTTTTTTTAGAAGATTTTCTTTAAAAGACATGGTAGCCCTCAAATAGCTGTGTATGGTTCCGATCTGTTCATCAAATGCTATTATCATAGATGAATAAGGTACCTTTTTCAATCACCTTCTTGACCGGATATACAAATTGACGTATGTAATTTAATTTTTAGAAAGGACACCAGAATTCATGCCTGAATATGTTGAATTAAATTACAAGGGAAAACAGTACAAACTTCCGGTCATTAACGGAACAGAGGGGGAAAAAGCCATCGACATCTCCAATCTGCGTCAAGACACTGGTTTTATAACGCTTGATGTCGGATACGGCAACACGGGAAGTTGCAGAAGTACCATTACTTTCATGGATGGTGAAAATGGCATTCTTAGATATCGGGGTATCCCTGTAGAACAACTGGCTGAGCATGCCACCTTCAAGGAAACCGCGTATTTGTTGATACACGGCCGCCTCCCCACGTGGAAAGAACACCGCCAATTTTCAGTCCTTCTGAACGATCATTCTCTAGTCCATGAAGACATGCGTTCTTTTTACCAGCATTATCCAAGGGGATCGCATCCCATGGGAATTCTCTCCGCCATGCTCAACGCCTTGAAAAGCTTCTACCCGGAGTTGGAAGTCCTGGAGGAGGAAATGGACATCACCGTAACCCGCCTCCTGGCAAAGGTCCGCACAATGGCGGCCATGTCCTACAAAATATCCCGTGGTCATCGTGTTGTTTACCCTCGCCCGGACCTTGCTTACTGTGAAAATTTTTTGAACATGATGTTCGACAGCCCTGTCCGACCATATAAAATTCATCCGGATGTCGTCAAAGCCTTGCGGGTTTTCTGGATCCTGCATGCCGACCACGAGCAGAACTGCTCCACTTCCGCCATCAGAATCGTCGGCAGCGGACGCGTCAACCTGTATGCTGCCATCTCTGCGGGAATCGCTGCTCTCTGGGGTCCTCTGCACGGCGGGGCAAATCAGGCAGTAGTCGAAATGCTTGCAGACATCCAAACTGACGGGAGCAGTATACAGCGGGTCATCGAGCGTGCCAAAGACAGAAAGGATCCCTACCGCCTCATGGGTTTCGGTCACAGGGTATACAAAACCTACGACCCCCGGGCAAAGATCATGAAAAAAACCTGTGATACGCTTCTCTCAAAACTGGCCATCCAGGACCCTCTCCTCGAAATCGCTAAAGATTTGGAAGAGGCTGCTTTAAAAGATGACTACTTTATCGAATACAACCTCTACCCCAATGTGGATTTTTACAGCGGTATTGTCCTGCGTGCCATAGGCATTCCGACGAACATGTTCCCGGTGATGTTTGCCATCGGAAGATTACCTGGCTGGATTGCACAGTGGTTGGAGAGCATGAACGATCCGCACTGGAAGCTGTGCCGTCCCCGGCAAATCTATACGGGCCCTGAAAAAACCGATTATGTCCCCTTTGAACAGCGATAAAAAAAGCCCTGCAGAAATCTGCAGGGCTTTTTTATTTGCTATAATTAGCCATGTCGCATGCGGTCCGGAAAGCCACTCAAATAGAAAATGTCCCGGCATAAAATGCCGGGACATTTTCTATTATTTGGTTCCAAATATTTTATCACCCGCATCCCCCAGTCCGGGAAGAATATAACCGATCTCATTCAATCTCTCGTCAACAGCTGCCACGTATACATCTGCATCAGGGTGCTCCTTCTCTACCCTTGCAATTCCTTCAGGGGCAGCCACGATAAAAATACCTCTAATTTTCTTGCAGCCGGACTCTTTCAGAAAATCGATTGTAGCACATAAAGTGCCGCCAGTGGCAAGCATGGGATCCAGTATCAATGCAATCCGCTCCTCCATATGGCTTGTCGTTTTAATATAGTATTTTACCGGTTCCAACGTTTTTTCGTTCCGATATAGACCGACCACGCTCACCTTTGCCGATGGAATCAAGTCCAACACCCCGTCCATCATGCCGATACCCGCCCTTAAAATCGGGACAACTGTAATTTTCTTGCCCTTTATTCGTTCAACTTCGACATTCCCGGCCCAGCCCTGAATGGTTCTTATTTCCGTTTCCAGGTCTTTGGTCGCTTCATATGTCAGCAAGCTTGCCAGTTCCGATGCCAGATCACGAAAATCTTTTACCGTCACATCATATTTTCGCATGAATCCCAGTTTGTGTTTGATCAATGGATGGTCAACAATATGTACCGTCACACTCACTCCTTTTTAGAAACAGATAGTCGTATGGTTTTCCGGCTGATATACAGCTGTGTGAAATTGGGCATTCGCACAATACCGGTTCAAATAAAACTGTCATCCAGCAGGTTCTGCTAGAATTCCCCTAATGGTCGCGTGAAAGTGAACCTTGCCGGCGCCATCACCAGTTTTTCTCCCGCTTCCTTTACATTTTTTCCTAATGCTGAAAACGGTAACGATATAACAAACAGACCTACACCCAAAATAACGGCAACGATACCCAGCGGTCGAACGAGAAGTGCATCCGCTACCATGTTCTCCGTGGTGATCTCATCGTCCTGCATCACCACCTGCGCAAATGAGTTCGAAGCGAATGCGGTGGTTACAAAGGCAACCACCAGTAGCATGACAAAGGTTTTTTTTGCAATTGTTCGCATGTATGCCTCCTTGATAAAAGAGTTTACCACTCTTTTTTCTGACAACGAAAAGTTCGTTCCAGGTCTGTTTCAATTCCTCGAATCTGCAAAGGCAAATTTATTCGTAAAAAGATTTTGCCTTAATCATCTGAAATCGGTTATAAATACATTATCAGACTTTGCCGGTTTTTTCAACCAAAGAACAGGATGTATGTCATTTCATGTTTTTAAGACACCTATGAACAGAGAAAACAAGCTCATCGAAGTCGCCGTGGCTTTGCCGGTCCATGGAACATATTCCTATTCCGTTCCTGATAACCTCGCAGTTATGATTGCACCGGGAAAAAGAATCATCGTTCCGTTTGGCAGTCGTCGGGTTACCGGATATGTTCTGGGGACACCCCATGAGACCTGTGATCTGAACCTGAAAAAGGTCCTGGATGTACTGGATGACGATCCGCTTTTTCCAGAGTCCATGGTTCCCTTTTTCAAGTGGATTTCGGAATACTACATGTGTCCGGTGGGGCAGGTCATTAAAAATGCGCTGCCGGGTGGGTTGACGACTGCTGAGCAGAACGTCCTTGCCATCACCCGTCAGGGATGCCGTTTTCTTGAACAAGGCATCATGACCGCTACGGAAGAAAAAATTCTCAATACTTTAAAAACCGAATCCCTGAGTCTGAAGGCACTTGAAAAAAAGATCCGGCAGCCGCTTTCCACGGCTATCACCATTGCCATGCTGGACAGGGGATGGGTTTGCCGGGAAAAAAAGCTCAGGGGTGGCCAAACACAACCGAAAACAGAAAAATTTATATCGCTGACCGATAAGGAACCCCATCAGGCAAAATTATCTGAAACAAGAAGAAAAATAATTGACTACCTAAAAAATGAGCATGAAGTCTCCTTGAAGGAATTGAAAAAAATCGTGCCGACGGCGCCTCAAATCGTGAAAGCCATGGCATCCTCCGGGCAGATCCGGCTCGACCAAAAGCAGGTCTATCGTGACCCGTTTGGAGAGCCGGTAAAGAGAGAAACACCGCCAACCCTGACCCTTGAACAGAAACAGATCGTCTCAAGGGTTCAAGAAGCGATGGGAAAAACATTTTCCCCATTCCTTCTTGTGGGAGTCACCGGCAGCGGCAAAACGGAGGTCTATCTCCAACTTGCACTGGAAACCCTCAATAAAGGCCGGACCGTCATTATCCTGGTTCCCGAAATCGCCCTTATTTCTCAAATGGAAAGACGTTTTCGGTCGAGGTTCGGCAATCAGATAGCGATTCTTCACAGCGGGCTGTCCCCTGGAGAACGCTACGACCAGTGGTTAAAGCTTGCAAGAGGTGAGATCAATATCGCCATAGGCGCACGCTCTGCCATATTCGCACCCGTTAAAAATATCGGCCTGATCGTCGTTGACGAAGAACATGATGCTTCCTACAAACAGGAGGCGAAATTACGCTACAATGCCAGAGATCTCGCCATTGTCCGGGCCAAGCAACATAACGCAGTGGCGCTTCTTGGGTCAGCAACACCTTCCATTCAGTCTTACCACAATGCAATGACCGGTAAATATACACAGGTCTCCCTCACCAAGCGTATCATGAATCGCCGACTTCCTGACATCACCACTGTCGATTTGTGCAACATGAGAGATCAGCGTGGGTACCGCCGTTACTTTTCGAAAGAACTCCTTCTGGGGCTTGAGAACACGTTGAAGCGCAATGAACAGGCCATTTTATTCCTCAACCGCCGGGGGTTTGCGAGTCTACCGATATGTGGCTCCTGCGGGAAGCCCCTCCAATGTAAAAATTGCGATATCTCCCTGACATATCACCAGCAATCAAATGCCTATCGTTGCCACTACTGCGGTTTCTCCACGGCAGGCGGCACAAGTTGTCCTTCCTGCGGCATCGCCGACATCCGCCATCTGGGCTTTGGTACCGAGAAGATCGAAACAATCGTCAAGGACCTCTTTCCGAACAAAAACATCGCCAGGATGGACCGGGACACCGTCGCTCATAAGGGTTCCGTCCTTAAAATTCTCAAGGGGTTGAACGATGGAACCATCGATGTCCTCATCGGCACACAAATGGTTGCCAAGGGGCATGATTATCCGAATATCACACTTATAGGGGTTATCTGTGCCGATCTTTCACTCAGTTTTCCGGACTTCAGAGCCGGTGAGCAGACCTTTCAGCTCCTTGCTCAGGTGAGCGGCCGTGCCGGTAGAGGGGAAAGGCCGGGCAGCGTAATACTCCAGACCTACAACCCGGAACATTTCAGTATCCTTTGTGCCAAGCAACAGAATGTGCATCAGTTCTACGATCAGGAAATTACCTTTCGAAAAGCCCTGAATTATCCGCCTTTTTCTCGAATGATTCAGATCATCCTTTCCAGCCGCGACAAGACCAAAGTCCATCAACATGCGCAGGCCCTTGGGGCAGCCTGTAAAACACTATTCAGAAACAACAACAAATTCAGGGAAACCATCGTGATGATGGGGCCCATAGAAGCTCCCTATGCCAAAATTGCCTCCAGATACCGATGGCAGATTCTGTTCAAAGGCAATCAGGCCGGATTGCTTCACCGGTATGTCCGCAAGCTGATGCTCCTGAGCCCTTCTCTGATGAGCAACCGGCACGTCAAGATCACCATCGATATAGACCCTGTTTTCATGATGTAAATGCAGGATTCGAGGATTCCAGGGGTCCAGGATTCGAGTGATATGCTTAAAATTTAGGAAAGAGTAAACCATACCAAAACAAAAAAGGCAGCCCAGGATGCCGACACATGATCCCACCTTTTATAGATTGCATAAGGCAGCTGATTGTCTTGACATTTGGTGGGATGCCGATTAGATTATGCCTTCCTGTGAACAATGATCTCAAGGACTATTTATGACAGGTTATAGTCCCTTAACTGTAAAATTTGTAACTCCTCAAAAACTCCGGGTAGTGATCCTGGATTCCCGCCTTCGCGGGAATGACGATATGGTCTGAGTGCCTGTCATTCCCGCGAAGGCGGGAATCCAGTGAGTATTCTTAAAGCATGAGCTACCCGAACTTATTGAGAAATTGCTAAAATTTGTGTATTTTGCGGCAAAGAGATAAAAATAATCACGAAAACATGAAATCTGAAAAACACGAAAATTATCATGGTCTTTTTCGTAGTTTCGTGATTTCGTGATAAAATGTCTTTTTTTCCGGTTTACCCGGGTTGGGAGATAGGAACATGAAACACATTTTGGGCTGGGCGATTTTTTTCGTATTGATCCCTTTTTCGGTATTCGGCCAGAGCATTGACGCTCCAGGGACTCCTTCCCTTTATGTACCCGAGCCTTTATTTCAGTTTGGGTCGGTGGTGAGTGGGCAGAAAGTCACGCACGACTACATTGTGCTCAACAAAGGAACTGCTGAGCTCAAAATTACCAGCGTCAAAACCGGCTGAGGTTGCACGGCGACCTCTTTTACGAGGCAAATCCCTCCCGGTGGAGAGGGAAAAGTCACATTGAAACTGGGAACCGGCAGTTACGGCGGAAAAGATGTAAAAAAAACCGCCATCATTCATACCAACGATCCGGAAAACCCAAAATTTACGCTGACCATCTCCGGCCAGGTGGAAAAACTTTTTGATCTGAAACCAAAATATGTCCGTCTGACCGGGTATTCAGGGGCGCAGATCTTCTTACCGGTAACGATCGTACCCGCAGCCAAGTACCCTTTCAAGATTATCGATGTGACCTCAAGGGACGGCACATTCGTCAAACATACGCTTACAGAGAGAAAACCCAGCGAGGGAAGCGGTTACACCCTTCTCATTGAAAATCTGAAAACGGATAAAGGCCGCTACATGGATCTTCTCACCCTGACAACGGACAGCCAAATCCAGTCTAAGATCATCATTCGGGTATACGGAAATATTATGGAGCCCAAATAAAATCGTGGAACGATTTTATTAGCAGGAGTGTGAATGTCGACCTACAAAGTAATCGCTTTTGACTGCGACGGTGTGCTTTTTGACACCGCAGAATCCAACCGGACCTACTACAATGCCATCCGCAATCAGTTGGGCATGCCGGACATGACGGAGGAGCAGTTTTGCTTTGCTCACATGCATACCGTACAGGAATCGCTGGCTTACTTGTTCAAAGACCCCCAGGCACTCCAAAAAGCTGAGGCCGTCAAAAAACAGATGAGTTATGCGCCGTTTGTAACAGCTATGAAAATGGAACCGGCCTTGATCCCGCTTCTAAAAAAATTACGCCCCACCTACAAAACAGCCATTGCCACCAATCGCTCAGATTCCATGCCCACACTTCTCAGAGAACATGACATTACCCCGTATTTTGACCTTATCGTATCCGCCAATGACGTTCCCCGGCCAAAACCATATCCGGACCAACTCCTGCGGCTTCTCGATTATTTTAAAGCCTCACCCCATGAGGTGCTCTATGTGGGCGACTCCAAAGTTGATGAAACCGCTGCAAAGGCCGCCCAGGTCCCCCTGGTCGCATATGACAACAAATCCCTGTCCGCTGAATATCACATCCGCTCCCTCAAGGAGATCGAAGATATCCTTGGGCTTCAATAAATTCCAAACACCAAATATCAAAGAACAAACACCACTCCGGTGTCCGAAAACGAATGTTGAAAAGGATGTGGGTTTTTATGGATGGCTCATCTCCAAAAGAGTTGATCCAAACTAAGGATTCCAGGGGTCGAGGATGTCGAGAGAATGCTGAAAGCGATGATCAAGTCCCTGGAAAACAAACACTTGGATCCTTGAACCCTGGACCCCTATGATCCTTTCTTCCAACTAATTGGGAGAAGATTCTTTAAAGCCAATGTTTTATGGCATTGGCATAATAGGATAACAGATTGGCTTCTTCGGATGAGGCTTTGAACTGATCACCGGTCGCTTTGATCATGCGTCGCAACAACATCAAATCGACTGCATCTGCGATGGCGTGAACCCTGGTACTCCGAGGGGATTCAAAAATGGGGGCGCCTTTGTCCTTTAGCCGGTTTATGAGCTGGAAACTCCGTTCCTCTACCTCAAGGATGTCCATCTCGATATCCATATTTTCCAGAAAAACGGTCGATAACAGGGATATGGGAAGGATCGGAATGACATCGGCAACAGTCTGCATGAGTTGGCGACACAGTTTTTCGACTTCAGGAAACCGCCGGGTGCGATCCAGCTTCTTGAAATCGACATTCTGGTCCCTGCAGTACGCCTTGACCGACAGGGGTGTCCCAAAATTGACGCATGCATACCCATACCGCCGCCAGCGGCTGAGAATCATGAGGACCAGGCTGCGAAGAATAAAGGTCCCTGTTGTTCGACAAACGAACCACCAGCTTCTTTTTACAGTTCCCGGCTTCAGTGCACGCAGAAGACTCCGGTCTTCAATGGTTCTGTCGTAATTGATTCCGACCGGGATAAAAACAATATCCCGGTCCATAGACGGATCAAATTGACGCAGCATATAATCTACCAGGCCGAGCTTGGGATTCTGGAGAGACCCGTCCCGGCTCAGGCCACCCTCCAGAAAAACAGCCTGGCATACCCCTTCAAAGGTTGCCATGTGAATATACCGCTCCAAAACGCAACGGTACAAGGGGTTCCCCGAATTCCGGCGGACAAAAAACGCACCCATGGCCCGGATCAGCATCTGCAGGGGCCAAATCTTGGCCCATTCGCCTACGGCGTAAGATAGTGTGGTCCGCTCGGCAGCCAGGAAGGCCACCAAAACATAGTCCATGTTGGAACGGTGATTCATGACGAATACCACCGTAGAATCCGGATCGATGGTCGCATAGTGATGCTCTTTGACCAGTCCGACTCTTACCCGATACAACATCCTGGCAATCTTTTTGGCAACCCAGTAACCGATTCGAAAATAGAGATACGCATTAAATGACGGGACGATCTCGCGGGCATACGTCATGGCCTTGTTCTGTACGATCTCCATGGGCATATCGTGGTCTTTAGCAAAATCCTTGATGGCCTCCAGTACGCTTGGGTCATAGGCAAGACGATCGATAAGAACTTGTCTCTTGGTGAGTTGAAAGGGACGGATTTCAATGTCAAGACGGGTGCCGATTTCATCGATGACTCGATTGATGCGGCGGCGCAGGAACCAACGCGTGCTGGGAATCAGAATCCGGTCAAGAATCGCGATGGTAGCAATCAACACCAGTAGCAGAAATACCCAGAACGATATGGTGATCTGACCAAACATAGTGACCTCGTACTCTAAACGGTATGTAGTAAGTAGCAGGTAGTAAGCAGTAAGCTGTAGGTGGCTTAGGGCTTAATGCTTATCGCTTATCAGTCAACCACCTTCGGCGAAAGCCAAAGGCTTGGGGGTCAAGGGTCCAAGTGGCAGGTTCTCATCTCCCTGCTCCGGGCACATGGAACAATATACTACTTGCAGATAGCCAACACCGGGCGGCTGTATCACTCGAATCCTTGAACCCTGGACCCCTGGAATCCTTTAGCCGCACATTGTTAAACTAAAGTTTTCGCCTAAAGGCGAGGGGTTTTCTCCCATTCCCCAAATGGGACATTAAAATTACTGATTCCCGAATCCGTTCCAGTCTCCACAGTCAGGACACTGCCAGGTAATGTGGTTGCAAGACATGCCCCAGACATTCTCGTACATGCATGCCTGGCAAATGGCAAATCCACACCGGCAGGTCCAATTGAATGGGGTAATGGCATGACAGCATGCACAGGGGATATCCTTTCTGCGGCGGGACCGCAACTTTCTAACACGACGATGTTTTGCAGAATCTGGCATGCTCAATCTTGATACATTTGTCCATGGTCACATCGATATCGGCATCTGCCAGCATGTCTGCTGCTTCTTGTTTGACGATACCGATCTGCATCCAGAATATATTTGGCTGCAGCCTGATAGCCTTCAGCGTGCTTGCCTTTTTCCCCATACATGCTATATAAAACTAAGGGTTCAAGGGATTGAGGTTGATTGGGTTTGTTGGGTTCATTGTGTTTATCGAGTTGTCCTCGGTAAACGGTATCATGCCCTCAACTCACTCCTGTTTCATCAACCCAATGAACCCAACAAACCCAATCAACATAATTATCCTCGAACCCTTTTAGTGTATTGTAGGAGACATAACATGTCAACCGATACCGATGCCGGCATTACGCGAGACCAGGCCATGGCGCTTCTTGAAACATATCTTCAGAATCCCAGACTCATTTCTCATTGCGTCGCAACCGAAGCCATCATGCGTTCTCTGGCCAGAAAATATGATGAGGATGAAACCGTCTGGGGTCTATCCGGGTTGCTTCACGATCTGGATTACCAGCTCACCGGCGAGGACCCCGCCACCCACGGTATTGAGACGGAGAAAATCCTTTCAGAGAAAAATGTATTGCCAACAATCCTGGACGTCATCAAAAAACACAATGCTGAAGGCCTGGGGCTTGAGCGGACAACCCGGTTCGAGTATGCCCTGACATCCGCGGAAACCATCACC
The DNA here is from genome assembly GCA_029939655.1 of Desulfobacterales bacterium. Classification (GTDB taxonomy): domain Bacteria; phylum Desulfobacterota; class Desulfobacteria; order Desulfobacterales; family B30-G6; genus B30-G6. The sequence goes on along the minus strand of JAOZSO010000017.1, from coordinate 216 downwards.
GGCTTGATCGTAGCCACTGCCCTGGTCTACCCGGACAAGAAAATTGCCAGTGTCAAACCCAAATCAATTACCAAGCGGATGAAAACGAAACATTTTGCCCGGGCAGTGAGCCGTGAGAGAATTATGGAATGTGAAAAAATGGGTATGCCTCTCAACGATTTCGTTGTTCTCAGTCTGGAAGCCATGAAGGGAATTGCGGGTGAGTTGGGGTTGTAG
>JAOZSO010000220.1:1305-5980 GCA_029939655.1 Desulfobacterales bacterium | reverse complement strand
TTAAAAAATCCATCACGAAAACACGAAAGAACGAAAACACGAAATTTTATTTAAGCTATTGTTGTATATCTTTAATCTGGGTTTGAGTAATTTCCCCATAGATGCATTCGAAAAACCCTTGCCAAAGTTTCTTGTAAATCTATATACCACCTCTAATTATCTTGCCTGATCCCTTAAGTAGGAGATTCTTACTCTTTTGGGAAAGACTGGAATAGACATTATATATCGGTTTTTTCGTGTTTTCGTGTTTTCGTGTTTTCGTCTTTTCGTGCTTTCGTGATAAATTTTTTCCAGTTTTTCGCGATAAACACGGCTAGTTCCTCACCACAATCCCCTTGAACTTATCTTTCGTCAGTTCCTGGCGCATTTTCTCAGCCTCGGCTTTTGTCCGGTAGGGGCCAACCTTGACACGATACCACGTTCCCCTATTGGGTATCTCGACCATTGTACTGAATCCGGCATATCCCAATTGTATCAATTTTTTCACCAGCTCTTCTGCAGAGGCTGCATCTTTGGTGGATGCCACCTGAACAGCCAAGGGTCCTGACGGCGGTGGCGGTTTGACACCCGGCAAACCCGGTACGGTTTTCTTCTCAGCCTGGGTGACTTTTGATTTGGAAACACGTTTTTGCGACGTCAATGGTGACTGAGGCCGGACCTCGGATGAGGTTTTGGGAGGCGCTTTAGGCAGAGCTTTTTTCTCGATGATCTGGATCTGCTCGTCCTTTTCTTTTTTCTTCAAGGCTTCGTAGAACTCAAAAGAAGACTTGGCACCGGTTTTAGCAGAATCGGATTCCATAGCCCTTTTTTCCTGTTTGACCATCGATTCTTTCAATGCAAGGAGTTCTTTCTGTAGTGCCTGAATATCAAAATTCACCGGAGCCGTTCCACGGCCAACCAAAACCCCCAGCACAAACATCCATCCGGAAAGGAGAAAGAGCAGGCATAGACCCAGGAAGAATCCTTTTCCCGTTAACTGGAGCAGGTATTTCTTTCTGCTTTTCGCAGCAGCTTTTTTTTCTGTCGTTTTTTTCATTTACATCTTTTCCGGTGCGGATACACCCAGAAGGGTCAATCCGTTTCGAATAATTCTTTGCACCGCCAGCACAAGGGATAGTCGTGCCTGCGTCACCACGGGGTCATCGGCCAGAACACGGTGCTTATTGTAATAGGAATGGAATGTGGATGCAAGGCTCATCAGATAATAAGTGATACGGTGGGGTTCCCTGAAAACGGCGCTCTTTTCCACCACCGCCGGATATTGATCCATGGCCTTTATCAGATTGATTTCTTCAGGTTCCACAAGCTGTTTCATGGTGATCTCATCCCATGCCTCACTGTTGATCCCCTGCTCTTTGCCCTTTCTCAAAATACTGGAGATTCGCGCGTGCACATACTGAACATAATAGACCGGGTTGTCGTTCGATTTTTTCTTTGCCAGCACCAGATCGAAATCCAGAGGACTTTCGTAATGTCTTGTGAGAAAAATGAATCTTGCAGCATCTCTCCCGACTTCATCGACAACATCCTTCAGCGTAATGAATTCGCCTGCCCGTGTCGACATGGCTACCGGCTCGCCATCCCTCAACAGGTTGACGAGCTGAACAAGAATGACCTCGAACTGATCCCGCCGGTAGCCCAGCGCCTCGATGGAGGCCGTCATTCGCGGAATGTAACCATGGTGGTCCGCTCCCCAGACATCGATGACCCTTTCAAAACCGCGCCGGTATTTGTTCAGGTGGTAAGCCACATCCGATGCAAAATAGGTTTTCTGGCCATTTTTCCGAACCACTACACGGTCTTTTTCATCTTGATATTGAGACGTTTTAAACCACACGGCACCGTCTTTTTTATAAACAATGCCTCTCTCTTCCAACTCTTGTATCACCGTATCGACACTGCCCGAGTCATACAGGCTTTGTTCGCTGAACCATTCATGGAATGTCACCCCGAACGATTCAAGGTCCCGGCGAATACCCTTGATAATGAGACCGGCAGCTGCCCTGGCACAAAACGCGATCGCTTCCTGCTCCTGCTTGTGGTTCAATTTCTCGTCATGCTCTTCTTTAAGAAGCTCGGCAATATCTTTGATATAATCTCCCTGGTAACATTCATCGGGAAACGGGATCTCTTTTCCTAAAAGCGCCTGGTACCGTAACAATACAGACCGTCCCAGGGTTTCAATCTGTCTTCCCGCATCATTGATATAATATTCCTTCTGGACATCATACCCGCAGAAAGACAGAATATTTCCGACGCTGTCGCCTACTGCCGCACCTCTGCCATGACCGACATGCAAGGGTCCCGTGGGGTTCGAGCTCACGAACTCAACCTGAATCTTCTCACCTTTTCCGATATCCGAGGCCCCATAGAGATCCTTCTGATCATGGATATGACGGAGCACGCCGTGCCAGGCATTGATATTGACAAAAATATTGATAAACCCCGGCCCGGCAATTTCAGTCTTCTCAACCATGTTTTCACTGTCGTCGATATGGTCGATAATCTGTTCGGCAATCTTTCTGGGCGCCATCTTCTGGGCCGACGCCATGATCATGGCAATATTGGCCGAGAAATCACCATGCCTTTCATTTTTAGGGATCTCGATCTCCACTTCCGGCAATTCCTGTGCCGAAAAAACCCCTTTTGCAACAGCCCGATTTACGGCCTCGGTGATAAGCTTTTTAATCTTCTGTTTCATATTTCGTAACCTTATGTGCTTTCATCGTTTATTTTACGTTCGCTGAATCCGGAAAGTTGCGTTATTGATTTTATGCAATCCTAAACAAATAACAATGAAAATGTCGACGTGAAGGGAATAATGGCTTTTCTTGAACAAGTCAAGGGGCTTTGATTGGGGGTTGACTTGATGCCGGGGGTGTCCTACACAGGACAGGACAATAATCACAGGTTGAAGCCTGTATATCAGAAACCAAATCAGAAAAATCGAACCACGAACACAATGGCATTTGGAAGATGCCAAAGCATTCGTGGTTTTTTATTGGAGGTCCAGATGAAATCAAGAACGAATATCATGCTGCTGATACTGACAGGTCTACTTTCATTTCCCCTGGCCGCCCATGCGCATTTTGGCATGGTCATTCCGTCCGATACCATGATCATGCAGGGAGACAGCCGAACCGTGAGGGTGCAAGTTTCCTTTTCCCACCCTTTTGACGGCATCGGCATGGAAATGGTCAAACCCAGAGTATGCAGCGTTGTGGCCAATGGGAGCAGAATGGACTTGATGGGCTCGCTGAAAAAAGACCCGGTCATGGGCCACACAGCCTGGGCTCTCGATTACAAGATAACCAGGCCGGGTGTTTATATGTTCCTAATGGAGCCGGAACCCTACTGGGAACCTGCCGAAAATGCCTTTATTGTCCACTACACCAAAACGGTGGTAACTGCCTTTGGCGACGATGAAGGATGGGATCAAGAGATCGGATTGAAAACAGAAATTCTTCCGTTGTCCAAGCCCTATGGTTTGTATGCCGGCAATATCTTCCAGGGAATCGTCAAGTTTAACGGCAAGCCAATGCCCTTTGCAGAAGTGGAGGTCGAGTATTACAACAAAGACCGGCAGTTGATAGCCCCCACCGATTATATGGTTACCCAGACCATCAAAGCCGATGCCGACGGCGTATTTTCCTATGCTGCACCCATCGCCGGCTGGTGGGGATTTGCCGCATTGAACAGCGCGGACTTTAAATTAAAACATGATGGGCAAGACAAGGACGTAGAATTAGGGGCGGTGATATGGGTTAAATTTCATGAAATAAAATTTAAATGAATCAAATCCTTTGAAATTATTTCTAAATCACATATTCTTAAAATTTGAAACGCTCATCTTAGTAAAAATCGCTTTGTAATTCTTGACGGTCTCGTAAAAAGTCCAAAACCCTGTCATGCCTGCGAAGGCAGGCATCCAGAAGTGCTTGAAAACACTGGATTCCCGCCTTCGCGGGAATGACGTCAATGGGCATTTTCTTACTCTTTTCGAGACCATCACATTTTAGAAAACCAATTTTTTTAATTGATCGATTTCTTCCTGGGGCAGGATAGAGACCTTACCGATGGATCGCGCGATGGCCGTGACCTTGGCCACATGCTCGACGGTTTCCAGGCGACAAAAAGCTTCTTGCATGGTTTTTCCCAAGGTCACACTGCCGTGCCGCGCCAGGATGAGAGCATTGCGGCCTTCCTGAACCGGCTGCTTCATAACCTGAACAACATCTTCGGTGGTAGGTGTGGCGTACCCGCAATCCACGATAGCGCCTATTGCCAGTACCACTTCAGGCAGAACCACCTCTGCAAGAGATATCCCAGCCACAGAGAGCGCCACGACATATGGCGGGTGGGCATGAATCACTGCCTGAACATCCGGCCGATGCCGATACACATAGGTGTGCATGCGGATTTCACTCGATGGCTTGATCTTGGTTTCACCTGCCGTTTGACAGGTTTTCATATTGTAAAGCAACAAGTCAGCTGCATGGAGCATGCCCTTGTGGCAACCACTCGGTGTTACCAGGATGTAATCTTCATCTACCCGCGCCGATAGGTTCCCGCTGGCACCCGATGCCAAACCCTGTGCATACACCAATCCGCCATATGCAGCGATTTCTTCCCGTATTTCATTTTCTATCTTCATTTCAATTGTCCATTGGGGACG
>JAOZSO010000220.1:0-1205 GCA_029939655.1 Desulfobacterales bacterium | reverse complement strand
CCATTGGGGACGGGTATTCATATATTACTATATTCTATTCCACCAGCCTTAATTTCTTTTCTAACACAATTCGTTCACCTCTTCGAATAGACTGGCTCACCGTCGGTTGAGAAATACCCAAATGCTTTGACAATGTTATCGTGCTCATGCCCAGTTCTCTTGATGCCCAGTAGCACAAAACACTTCGCGCTTCTACACGTCTCGAATATCTTCCACCCCTTGTTATTTCTTCTTTGTTGATACCGAGTGTTGTTGCGACCTTACCAACTAACCATTCAAAATCATAACCCTTGTTCAAGTAAAGATACTTTTGCTCCATCCGCTCTTGACATTGACTCAAGATATTTTCAACAAAATCGCCGTCACCCAGTATTCGTTCGTCGCCTTTACTTCGATTCCCTTTATCACGAAGTTCTCCTGCACGTGTCCACCCACCCAGACTTCTAACCAAACCGCCTCCAACAAGTTCCGGTTTTCTGCCTTCCGCTATTCCTTTTCTTACAAACGCCTCATAACGGTGACGTGCCATGGCTGGTTTTTTGCCAAACAATCCCAAAACATATCCGGTATCCTGCCAATCGCTTCGATACTTTCCCATGATAACTCTATGTCCGGTATAAGCATAGGTCTCCAAGGCTTTATAATCTATCACCAACTCTGCCCTTAGCGGATTCAAGTGAATATACCGAACCAGTTCCAATAGATAGATCTCCTCCTGACATAATATTGATTTAAACCGATTATGAAAAACATGGCCATGGCGTTTGTGGCGACGGTTAAAACCTATAGAATATCCGGTAAGAAGCCTCTGCATCACAGTGGATATAGGTGTGTGCCCTGTTCTGATAAGCATGTGAATATGATTTGGCATCAATGCCCATGCAAAACAAGCTGTTTTGGTTTCTGATATTACAGCACCCAGTCTATCAACAAATACGTCTCGATCAAAATCATCATAAAAAATGTCATTCTTTTCTATTCCACGGGCCATTATGTGATGGAGTGCTCCAGGTGCATCTATGCGTGCTTTTCGTGGCATAGGACTATATATATTTCATATTGAAAATATCGTCAAGTAATATATGAATACCCGTCCCCAATGTTTTTTTGCTAAAAAAAGAGGCTACAACCGAGACTGTAACCTCTTGAATTTATTGGTAGGCACGGTTGGATTTGAACCAACGACTTCTACCGTGTCAGGGTAG
>JAOZSO010000219.1:0-5989 GCA_029939655.1 Desulfobacterales bacterium | reverse complement strand
ATCGGCATAGCCAAATATCTCTGACCTGGCCCAAAGGACCAGGTTTTAAATGACGGAATAAAATATTATGGTCAGTCATCGTGGACCGGCAAATGGATGATATAGCCGCCCGAACGTTCATCCCTTTCCAATTCCAGCAAACCTCGATGTTTCCCGTCTTCCAGCAACTGGCTGAAGGTCCGGAAGCCGTAATAGGATTCTGTAAAACCAGGCTTGCGACGCTTCAGGGCCTGCTTGACCATGGAACCCCAGATTTTGTCCGATTCACCACGCTCGGCAATCAGCGCCTCGATGGTTTCGACGATTAGATCAACAGCCATCTGTTTTTTGTCTTCCTCGATTTTTCGGACGCCCTTTTTGGGCGACTTACCCTGGCTCGGCTTAGAGGCTGTTTTTTTACTTTTTTTCTTTTTGGTTTCTTCCTCCCGAACCAGGTCGTCATAATAAATGAATTCATCACAATTGGATACCAAGAGGTCCGAGGAAGAATTTTTCACCCCACAACCAATGACCACTTTATTGTTTTCGCGCAGTTTACTCACCAAAGGCGAAAAATCAGAATCCCCACTGATTATGACAAAGGTCTCCACATGGCTCTTGGTATAGCAAAGGTCCAGGGCATCCACCACCATACGGATATCTGCCGAATTCTTGCCTGACTGACGGACATGGGGAATCTCTATCAACTCGAAGGCGGCCTCGTGCATGACCCCCTTAAACTCTTTGTATCGCTCCCAGTCGCAGTAGGCCTTCTTGACGGCGATGCTGCCCTTGAGCAACAAACGTTCAAGCACTTTCTGAATGTCAAACTTTGCATACTTGGCGTCCTTTACACCCAGAGCGATATTCTCGAAATCGCAGAATAATGCCATGTTTTTGATCTCGATCCGGCTGGTCATAAGCTGTTCCTCCTTCGAAAGCCTTTGCTGCGTTATTTGGGTTTATTGGGTTTGTTGAGTTTGTTGGGTTATAACAACATCTTTCCTTGAACCGCTCTGTCATTTTTAGTTTCCGGCAAATGAGCCAAAAAGTGCAAGCAATATGATTTATTTCAAGCATTATGCCGTGCAATCAGTAATTTTACAACAAAGTATGCAAATAAAATCGTAATACGCTTTTACTAAGTTGAGCGATTGTCGAGGTTGCCGTAGCTGCAAGGAAGATGCTGTTCCGCTATAGTTTTATCTTCTTGACTTGTGAAATGGTTTCTATAGAATCGTATAATATGTTATGAACATATAACAATGTCGCTTAATGGGCAAAAGAATTTCCAGTATTCGACTGGTTTACCCCCTTGTTTTGTGCCAGACTAAATTTCCTGCCTCTGTAGCTCCGCCCTATGACGAAAATATTCGCCCCCCGCGAATGGGATCTCCACTTCGCTCCCATAAACAACGGGAAATTCAACTTTCAAAGGAGGTTTACCCATGAAAAAATTATTGATTATATTGTCGGCACTAATCCTGGTGCCCTCGGCATTTGCTGCGGATTCCGATCTTCTCCAAAAGGCCAAGGCTGAAGGGCAGGTATCTTTTTACGCCAACATGACGGCTATCCAGCCCATTATGGATGTGTTCAACGCCCAAACCGGTCTCAAGGGCAAGTATACACGCATCTCCACCTCCAAATTCCTGCCCACGGTGCTGACAGAGTTCCAGGCCGGAAAGCTCATGGCCGATGTATTGCAAGCACCATTGCCGGTTATGCAAATGCTCAAAGCCCAGGGTGTCCTGTCGCCTTACACATCGCCTGCCGCTGCCGGTTATCCCGCCTGGACCCAAAAGGACGACGCAATCCAGACCTTCGGCATCGAGTATGTGGGCCTGATCTACAACAAGGAACTCGTCAAACCAGCCGATGTTCCCAAGCGATATGAAGATCTGACCGATCCTAAATGGAAGAATAAAATCGTCATGGCCAACCCGGGCGCCCATGCAACCACCATTTCATGGCTGGTGGGACTGAAGGAAAATGTCTTCAAGTCCGAGGCCGAGTGGATGAAGTTCCTCAAGGGACTCGCAGCCAATAAGCCCATGCTCGTTAAATCGTTCGGTCCTACACCGGCTCCCGTTGAAAGCGGTGAAAAACACATAGCAATCTCCATGCCTAAGTACATCATCACCAAAGCCCCGGCCCCACTCGACTGGGCCAGGGTGGAACAACCCCTCATGGGAACGCCTCGCGGCATGGCGATTTCTGCCAGTGCCAAAAACCCCAACGCAGCAAAGTTGTTCATGGACTTCTGGCTAACTAAAAAGGCCATGGGAAAGCTGTCCAGAGAGGTAGGTGAATATGTCCTGGCTCCCGGTGTATTTCCACCCATCGACGGTATGGACAAGGCCAAGGTCATCCCCATCCGTACCTTGTCCGAAAAGGAAATCAGCAGCTATGGAGCCATATTCAAGAAAATATTTGAACTGTAATGGAAATCAATATCAAAAACGTCAGTAAGTATTATTACTCCGGCGGTAAGACCATAAAGGCCCTGGATGACGTAAGCTTGTCTATCCCGGCTAACCAGATTTTCACCCTTCTGGGTCCGAGCGGGTGCGGTAAGACCACCCTCTTGCGCTGTATCGTTGGCCTGGAATCCCCGGATACCGGTGAAATTGAAATCGGTGGTGAAGTGGTCCTGTCCACCGAGAAGGATATCTTCGTACCCACGGAGAACCGGGGCCTTGGCATGGTCTTTCAAACCTACGCCATCTGGCCGCACATGAATGTCTTCAACAACGTGGCCTATCCTCTTCAGACCCGTAAGGTGCCCAGAGATGTCATCCGCAGCAAGGTCGAAAAGACCTTGCGTTTTGTGCAGTTGGAGGGTTTTGAGGACCGGCCTGCAACCAAGCTTTCCGGCGGTCAACAGCAGCGCGTGGCCCTGGCCCGTGCGCTGGTGGCCGAACCCAAGGTCATTCTTTTTGACGAACCGCTCTCCAATCTGGATGCAAAACTCAGGGAAGAAACCCGCAAAGATCTGCGTGTCTTTCTGACCGAGCTTCAGATCACCGCCATCTATGTGACCCATGACCGGATCGAGGCCTTGTCCCTGTCCGACATCGTTGCGGTAATGAACAAAGGACGGATTGTCGAGACAGGCAAGCCTCGGGACATTTATTTAAATGCCGACCACCGTTTTGTGGCCGACTTCATCGGTCGCACCAACCTGATCGATGCCACAGTGACGTCCCAGGAGGGATCCGTAACCACTGTGGACTGTGCCATCGGGAGCGTATCCTGCCGTAAGAAGGCAGACATGAAACCCGGCGACAAGGCAACACTCAGTCTGCGTCCTGAATTCATCCGCCTGAAGCGAGGCGATGCAAGTGAGGCGCAGAATGTCTTCAACGGGAAAATCGATTCATTGGTTTTCATCGGTGAAGCATTTGAAGGCGAGATCACCATTCAGAAATCGCAGCTCTTCATCAAGACCGAGCCGGACTCTGATATCGAGGTGGGGCATAGTGCCAACTTCACTGTTGACCCAAACCATTGCCTGCTGGTCACCAGGTAAAAAAGGAAAAGAACCATGGTCAACAAACGATCGGTCTTGACGCCCACGCTGATCGCCATCGTCGGCTTTCTGACCGTGTGCCCCGTCGTCATGCTGGTCTTCGGGAGTTTTTCCACGGGTCTGGGAGCCTTTGGGAAATTCACCCTGGACAAGTATATCCTGGGATACACCGATCCCGAATTAGCCGGGATCATCATCAACACGATCATTTTCGTACTCGGGTCCTCCATGGTAGCCACGGGACTGGCACTCCTTCTGGCCTACCTGAATACGCGTACGGACATCCCTTTCAAATTTATGTTCAGGATCATTTCCATCATTCCCATGATGATCCCGCACATCCTGTTCTCTGTCAGCTGGGTGCTCCTGTTGAATCCGTCCAACGGACTGATCAACCTGTTCCTCCGACAGATCCCCGGGCTTGAGGATCTGGCTATCAATATTTATTCTCTTCCGGGAATGATTCTCGTGGAGGGGCTCCTGGACCTGCCCATCGCTTACCTCATCCTTGCCCCGGCCATGGCTTCCTTTGATATCGCACTGGAGGAGTCTTCCAAGGTTTGTGGGGGCACCACGTTGCGTACCCTGTTCCGTGTGACCCTGCCCGTGCTGAGGCCTGCGATCCTGGCTGCATTTATCCTGTCCCTGGTTCGCAGCCTTGCCTCCTTTGCCGTACCCTCGGTTATCGGCATGCCTGGACGAATCCATGTACTGGCCACGCACATCTACCAGTCCATCGCCACCGGATTTGCAGCGGATTTCGGCAAGGCGGCAGCCATCGGTATGAGTGTACTTGCGACCTCCATCACACTGATCTACATCTACCGTTACCTGACCTCGGAGGGGGAAAAATACGTCACTATTTCCAGTCGTGGATACCGGCCCAGCGTCATCGAACTCAAGGGAGCCAGGTATCCCCTGTTCGGCGTTGTAGGCATCCTGTCCATGGTTCTCATCGTCCTGCCGGTTCTGGTGCTGTTTTACACGTCGCTGGTGCCCTATTCCATGATCCCCAGCGCCAAGGCCTTCTCCATGATGAGCTGGAAGCACTGGATCGAGGTTCTCAATGACCCGATTTCACTATTGTCCCTGAAAAACAGTGTGTTCCTGGGTGTGGTGGGCGCGACCCTCGGGGTAACGCTGTCCATCTTCGTGGCCTATGTCATCGTCAAGGTCCGCTCCCATGCTTCCGGCCTTCTTGAGTCGCTCTCCTTTCTATCCTTTTCCTTTCCGGGGATTGTCATCGGTGTAGGATTCATGTGGTTCTTTGTGCGAACCCCCTTGTACGCAACCATATGGGCCCTGCTCATCGGCTATATCGCTACCTACCTGCCCTATGGCGTCCGGCCCCTGGCCAGTGCATTCATCCAGGTCCACAGCCATCTGGAAGAATCTTCACAGGTCTGTGGCGCGAGCTCATTCACGACCATGCGCCGCATCGTCATCCCTTTGCTCATTCCAGGCATCGTCTCCGGATGGATACTCATGGCCACCATGTTTGTCCGAGAACTAACCCTCTCTGTGGTTCTCTCGCGACCGGGCACCGAAGTGCTTGCGGTCCAGATTTTCCGCTTTGCCGAGGATGGCTTGTGGGGTCAGCTGTCTGCCCTGGGTATCATGATGATATTTATCTCCACTGCCCTGGTGATCTTAGCAACCATAGTGGGTGTGAAATTCAAGCCTGTAGAAGAGGGTGGATAGGGATCAATGAAGGTCACTGACTTTTCCCTGATAATAAGTCTGCACTTCCTTTAGCTTTTCGTGGAACTCAGCTTCGGTGATATATCTCTTTTCAATTAGAATTCGATACAAAGTGTCAAATTGAATCGTGTTTGATACGACAAGATCCTCAATCGACTTATGGTCTGTTTCGTGTGTCATGATGGGTCTCCTTTGGACTTTCTTTTAAGAACTCAGCTGCAGCATGCCACATAGACGCCGCTGGTGGATGTAGACTGCTGTAAGGGATTGTCGAATTGAATGGAATGGCCCTGAACATCTGTAAAAACGCTGGAAAGAGCATCAAGAAATGCGTCCTCGGGCGGATCGTTGGACCAGAGAGCGAATACCCCATGGGGCTTTAAAAATGATTTGAGCCGTTGCAAGCCCGCTGTCGAGTAAAAATCAGCATGGCTGGGATGGAGCCAACATTCCGGTGTGTGGTCGATATCCAGAAGGACGGCGTCGAATTGGAATCCCGGAACCATCGGGTCAAAGCCGGTTTCGCGAGCCATGGCAAAAAAATCAGCGTGACAGAAAACGCAACGATTGTCTGCATTGAGCTGTATTTCCTGGGGTACCAAACCTCGTTTGTGCCAATCGATTACCGGTTCGAGAGCTTCCACCACAATCAGGCGTTCGATCTGTTTGAACGCCAATGCGGCTGCCGCTGTATAACCCAACCCAAGCCCCCCCACCACGACGTCCCATCCCTCACCGCTCAACACACCCAGGCCGATATCCCTCAAGGCTACATAG
>JAOZSO010000218.1:1332-6026 GCA_029939655.1 Desulfobacterales bacterium | reverse complement strand
AGTTAAATCATGGCGCCCAACGCCGGCAGGGCGTGAAAAGACCATTTATGGATGGGCACTAAGTAGGATTCCAGGGGCCCAGGGTTCAAGTGAAACGTTTAAAAGAGACAAAGGGTATCAGGTTTCAACCCACGTCGCGCGTCGGGCAACAATTGGTACCTGATTGGGGTTGCCCAGGTGACTGTTTTATGGTATCGACTTTTGCGGTTACGGAAGATATTTAAGATGAATCATGCCTCAATAAAATTGTTGCACGGTTTTATTAAGGTATAGAAAGGATATGATTCAATGGAAACTGTTTTGATTTCACCAGCCAATGGTTATATTCTCGGAATACCTACCATTGTTTTTTCATTTCTGATTCCCATTGCGGGTCTGGTTATTTTCTCATATATAATAACTATGCGGGGGATACCGCTGTTGAAAGCAGCGCCGGATAACCGCTGGAACCGGTTTGGTGAACGATTCCAGAAACTGTTGAAGATCTGGCTATTTCAATACCGTCACCCACGTTACATGCTGGCCGGTGTGTTACATATCACCCTTTTTGCCGGGTTTCTGGTGTTGAGTATCCGTTCCACTTCTCTGGTGATCATCGGCATTTCAGAAAATTTCGTCTTTCCAGGACTGAGGGGACCACTTGGGTTGGTTTATAACCTGTTCAAGGATTATGCCGCCAGCATGGTCCTGGTGTCCTGTGTTATTGCCATGATTCGTCGAGGTATCATAAAGCCGGTTAGATATGCCGTGCCGGAGCGTTACGGAAAAGACCATACATCTGAAGCTGTTTTCGTGCTGTGTCTCATATCGACGCTCATGATTTCCGAGAGTTTGTTCGAAGCCAGTGCCGCAGTGGCCCAAGCCCAGAAAGGACTGCATGCCGAGTTCATTGCACCATTGAGTCTTGCCTGGATCTTCAAAGCTGTTTTGGGAAGCGCTTCGATCGGGGTACTACAGAAGGTGCATCTGGTGATGTATTATATCCACGATATCACCTTTTTCTATTTCCTCTGCTTTCTGCCCCTGGGAAAGCACTTCCATGTGATTACTTCGATTTTCAATGTTTTTTTCATGCGCATCGACCGGGGCAACATAAAACCGGTTCAGCACGGTGTCAGTGACGAACAGCTGGATGATCTGGAATCTTTTGGCGTCAAAAATCTGGCCGACTTCACCTGGAAGCATATGCTGGACTTCTATTCATGTGCCGATTGTGGCAGATGTTCCGACCAGTGTCCGGCAAATGCCGTCAAACGGCCATTGTCGCCGAGATTCATCTCCATCAAGGGGAGGGACGCTATTTTCAAGAGCCATCCCATCTATCCCGTGGGTGCAGTTGCTCCGGTCAGTGAACCGCTCATGGGCAGCGTGTACCATGAAGACGAAATCTGGTCCTGCACAACCTGCGGTGCATGTGAGCAGGAGTGCCCGTTGGGGATCGAGTATATCGATAAGATCGTCGACCTTCGTCGGGGAATGGTTGACGAAGGCACGGTACCCCAGTCACTGCAGAAACCATTGAGTGCCCTGGAAAAAAGGGGTAACCCCTGGGGTAAGATGGAGAAAAAGAGAGCCGACTGGACAAAGGAGCTGCCGGAAGAAGTCCCGGTCAAGGTCCTTGGGAAAAAAGAAACCGCCAGGACGCTTTATTTTGCCGACAGTATTACCTCCTATGATGACCGGATGCAGGATATCGGCAGAGCCACCGCCAGGATCCTGAATGCGGCTCATGAGGATTTCGGTATTCTCGGCAAAGCCGAAAAAGACAGTGGTCACGAAGTTCGGCGGTTCGGTGAAGAGATGCTGTTTCAAGATTTGCGGGACAAAAACACAGAAGCAATTCTCGCTTCAGGCGTGGAGAGAATTGTCACGGCTGATCCGCATGCCTTCAATGCACTCAAAAATGATTATGCTGATATTCCAGCCGTGGAGCATATCAGCCAGTATATCCTGCGACAGCTTACGTCCGGAAACCTTGAATTCGCGGCAACCGGCAGCAATGGGAAGGTTTACACGTACCATGACCCCTGTTATCTGGGACGGCATAACGGACTATATGATGAACCCAGGGCAGTCATCGATGCGATTCCCGGTATCAAACGAGTCGACATGAAAAAATGCCGGGACCGCTCTTTCTGCTGTGGCGGCGGAGGGTTGATGCTTTTCTATGAACCCGAAGAGGAGCAGCGCATGGGTGTTTTAAGGGTTGAAATGGCAGCTGAAGTCGGTGCCGATGTCATTGTTACTGCATGTCCGTTCTGCCTCGTAAATATAGAAGACGCTATCAAGGTCGCTGGAATGGAAGGCAAAATGGAATCCATCGATCTGGCAGAACTGGTTGCTCAACACATGGTTCAGGAAGTGGCTCCGGTATCGGAAATATAAAAACCGGAACTATAACTCATAAAGGATGATGTTCCGGCCGGTAGATAATCCTGATGTGAACGAGAAAAACTCGTTTCTAAGAGGCCGTAATACCGAACAGCGCCAAATTCATTAAACAAGATGACGTCAATTTCGTACTGATGTATTTTCTGAAAGAGATACCATGCTGTTCGGCATAACGGACTCTAAGAAACTCAGACAGTTTCTCGATCTCATCAGGATCACCCACCGACCTTATTGGTTAACTTTGTATAGGTTGTCGGTTTGAAAAAAATGGATATATATCACACGAACCATCGGTTTCGGAATACTGTGTTTTAGGTTTATCGACCCGTAAAAAATATATGGATTGAAGCAAAAATATCGTTAAATAGCGACAACGTCGCGACAAATAAAATCGTAACACGATTTTATCATGGGAAAAATACTAAAGGGGAGGACGGTTATGGAGATCTTGGTATGTGTCAAAAGAGTACCGGATACAGCAGAAAATGAAATAGAGGTCAACAAGGATGGCACCGGCATCGAAACAGATGATCTGGTCTACTCGGTGAATGAGTGGGACAATTATGCCGTGGAAGAGGCGATTCAGATCCGAGACGACGTGGGTGGAAGTGTAACTGTTGTATCGGTGGGCGATGAGGAGTCCGAAGAGGTGGTGAGACGGGAAATGGCTATGGGGGCCGACAATGGCCTGCTCCTAACGGATGATGCTTTTGAAGGATCTGACGGAAAAGGTACTGCGACCTTATTGAAGGCCGCTGTCGAGAAGGGCAATTATGATCTCATCCTGACCGGCGCTCAGGCAGATGACGGCGCTGCCCAGGTCGGTGGTATGCTGGCAGCTATGCTGGACGTGCCCTATGCTTCCCTGGTAAATACCATCGAGGTGTTAGATGACAAGAAACTGAAAATCGGCAGAGAAATCGAGGGCGGTAACCAGGAGATGAGCGAAATAGAGCTGCCCTGTGTCCTTTCCATCCAGACCGGCATCAATGAACCGCGCTATGTCGGCATCCGGGGTATTCGCAAAGTGGCATCCATCGAAATACCCGTATACGGCACAGGCGACCTGGGGGTTTCCGCCGACTCGGTGGGAGAGGCCGGCGCCGGGGTCAAGCGGTTGGATTATTATGTCCCCGAACTCGGTGAAGGCGCCGAGATGCTGGAAGGGAGTACTGAGGAGATTGTCGGAAAACTGATGGAATTACTCAAGGCCAAAGGAGGGATCAAATAATGGCAGGACAGATATTTACCTATATTACGTTCAAGAATGGGGTCCCTGATGATTCAGCTCTCGAGTTGGTGACTGCCGCTAAGCAGATAGCACCGGATGCATCGCCTACCGCCGTGGTTGTAGGCTCGGGAATCGATGCGCTGTGTGGCGAAGTGGCTGCTTCTTATGCCGAGGTCTGGAAGATCGACAACGAGGCGTTCGCTAACCCCAATGCAGAAGTGACCCGTAAGGTGCTGATGAATATATTGCCGAATGATGGCATTCTGCTGTTACCCCACGATACTTTCGGAATGGATCTGGCACCAGGGCTTTCCATTAAAATGGAATCCCCCTTTGTGCCCGACACAGTCGGTTTCGAGGCAGTTGAGGGGTCGATGCTCAAATGCGTTCGACAGGAGTACGGCGGGGCTGCCAGCACCCATGTGGCGTGCGATATTGCCAACGGCGTAATTATCAATGTTCGTCCCGGAGCGTTTCAACCGGACGAGAGCAAAGCTGCATCCGGTCAGGTGATCGATAAGTCTGCAGACGCCGGAGATCTCTCCACCAAACGTGTTTATCTGGAAACCGTTGCAGCCGAAGTGGGCGACGTAGACATCACCAAGGAGGATGTACTGGTTTCCATCGGACGCGGGATCGAGGACGAAGATAACATAGAAATTGCAGAAGACCTGGCAAAAGCAATGGGTGCCGTGGTCTCCTGTTCACGACCGATTGTCGATGCCAAATGGCTTGAAAAATCCCGCCAGGTAGGAACTTCCGGACAGACCGTCAAACCGAAAGTTTATCTGGCTTGCGGTATCAGCGGTTCGTTTCAGCACCTGGGCGGCCTCAAGGGGAACCCATTTGTTGTGGCCATCAACAAGAACGCCAAAGCACCTATTTTCCAGATAGCGGATGTGGGTATCGAAGCTGACATTCTCGATTTTCTGCCGGAGTTGACAGAGGCTATCGAAGCCCTCTAAAATCGTTACGCGATTTTAGAGGTTGAGCGACTTCGTCGCTTGAATAATTATAAAAACCCCGATCGGTTTTTGAGCCGGTCGGGGTTTTTTTATACAATAAACTCAAA
>JAOZSO010000218.1:0-1232 GCA_029939655.1 Desulfobacterales bacterium | reverse complement strand
ATCCTGCGAGCTTTTTCTATTCTGTGATTATAAGGAGTTATCCTTTATCCGTAAATAGTTGCTCCACCGTTTTCATTGGTAAAAACATTCTGATTTTACCATGCTTTTTATATAGATAATGAAATCCATATTTCTGATAGAATTTCTCAACTGACTTGTTTATGCAATCGACCACCACCGCATAAGCACGCATTTGCTGGTTGACTTGCCACAAAAACTCAAGTGATTTTATGAGTGTCATCTTGCCCAATTGTTTCCCCTGAACTTTTTTGTTTACTGCCAACTGGGCAATAAGAAAAACAGGAACTGGATAGTGGGGTAATGATTTTGATAGATTTTGAGGTAATGTTTCTCTCCGGATAGAACTTGGAGCAACCGTATAGAATGAGCAAATAGGATATCTCTGATTAGACAGTTTCTCTAAGGCCGGTAAAACCATTGTTTTACTGACTCCGACCTTCATATGTCTGAAAGCATGCCTTTGTAAAAAGGTGTTTAATTCTACTAAACCACAATCAAAAGTAGTCCTATCGTGAATAGCCTTGTTTAGCTCAACGAAGGTCTTGCTGTATTTCATTTGATTCCCTGCTTTTTGGTAAAAGCAGCGGCTTCTGTCAGCTTTTTATTCGGCGCATGCATCCTTTCGCATATTTGGATAAAATTATCGAAAATATCATTTTCAACCGTCATGCTCTCATATTGCTGAATGACTTTTGTTGAATTTTCATCGATCAGCTTGACGATGTATTCGGTTAAGCTCCGCACCCCAAGAAGCGCAGATGCCTTTTCGGCCTTAGCTTTAATGTCAGGGCTTAACCTCATATCTAAACGTGCAGTTGCCATTGTCGCCTCCTTTCTTTTGTGAGGGTGGATCTAAACTCAACCATAAGGATAGCGCATAACGGACACCATGTCAACCAAAGACGGAAAAAATCCGTACACAGCCCTCTCCTTCACTTTGGACATATAACGCTGGAAATGAGCTACACCGAGTATATTCCTGTGTCCATGCTGACCAATAAAATATACGATAAAGGCAAGAATGCCCAAAGCCGCAAGATATCAGGTGTTAGTTCAAATGATTTGTTCTGCCTTAAAGATCCAGTTGGATAGTGATAGCCTGGCCTATACCCTCCATCTCAGTGGAGGATATCGATCCTGCTGGATTGATTAGCCACTTTTTGCTCACTGTAGTAAGCTGATCGGCCATAGCCTTGGCCTTTTTCCCACGA
>JAOZSO010000217.1:0-6027 GCA_029939655.1 Desulfobacterales bacterium | reverse complement strand
AGTGAAGATTACGTCAAAATCGGCGATTGTACCTAAATTAAAATTGTATGATTAAGTCTAAGCTATTAAAATAACAATATAAATTGATCTAATCAATTGTCTGCCAGTACCTTTCAGAGGTGTTGATTTCTATATCATGTCAATAGTATCTGTATATTTAGAGGAGGCTTCAATTACAGACCTATCAAGGATTCGATAGATTATTATCACGGCTGACAGCGATAATGTGGATATCTAATAATATTTATATCATAATCATGGAGACGATGCACGGAATTGGCCCAGGGCTTACAGACTAATCGTCTTCAGCAGCCTACAGTCTGCATATCAAAAGTGGCTCGACCCATCCCAGCAATGCGTGCACATTTTATCCTTGGGCATGCCGATGGCATCCACAAGATCCGGCAGTTTCTGGTAAACCAGGGATGTCAGGCCGAGCCTTTGACGGATGCCTTCGATCATTTCGAGATTCTTTTCCGAGTCTGCGGAAGCATACTCAGGAAGAAAGTCGGTCTCGTTTCCTTCCAGTTTATAGATAACCTGACGCCCGGCAAGATCGAGAGTCGATCTTGATGTGGAAAAATTCAGGAATTCACACGGATAAATAAGGGTCGGACAAGCTGGTCGCATGTGAACTTCACGAGCACCATATTCAAAAAGTTTTTGAATATTGTCCTTGAGCTGGGTTCCGCGGACGATGGAGTCTTCACAAAAAAGAAGCCGCTTCTCCTCGATCAAATCCCGGATCGGAATGAGTTTCATCCTTGCGACAAGGTCTCGCTGTTCCTGATTCTGCGGCATGAAGCTACGCGGCCAGGTGGGCGTATACTTGACAAAAGGCCGGATATAGGGAATCTGTTTTTCGTTGGCATACCCGATGGCATGCCCGATCCCCGAGTCCGGAATACCCGCGACAAAGTCGATGGCGGTCTCATCATTTCGAGCCAGAGCAGCACCACACTGATTGCGCACTTTCTCTACATTGATCCCTTCATAACTCGATGCAGGATACCCATAGTAAACCCACAGGAAGCTGCAGACTTGAAGCTCTTCTCCCGGTCCTTGACACTGCTCGCATCCGTCCGGTGTCAGGCAAAAGATTTCTCCCGGCCCCAGATATCGATCGATCTCGAATCCCAGATTGGGAAACGAGCATGACTCGGATGAAGCTGCAAAGGCCCCGGCCTTTTTCCCGATGACGACCGGTGTTCTGCCCAGTCTGTCTCGGGCAGCATAAATCCCGTTTTCAGTCAAAAGCAGCAGCGAACAAGACCCTTCGATGGCTGCCTGTGCCTTGCGAATACCATCGACAAAACTTTCTCCCTCACATATCAGCATGGCCACAAGCTCTGTGGGATGCATTTCCCCGCCGCTCATTTCTGAAAAATGCAGCCGTTTACCATAGGCCTGTTTTCCAAGATGCTCGAGATTATTTATCTTTCCCACCGTAACGATACCGAACGTCCCCAGATGGGATCCGATAATCAGAGGCTGAGCATCGGTATCACTGATGACCCCGATCCCCTGGTTGCCATTGAATTTCGGCAGGTCCGGCTCGAACTTGGAGCGAAAATAATCGTTCTCTATGTTGTGTATAGCGCGTGAATAACCCGTGCTGTTTTTGACGCACACCCCTCCACGCTTGGTGCCAAGATGTGAATGATAGTCCGTCCCATAGTAAACGTCTAAAACACAATCAACCTTCGAGACTTCTCCGAAAAATCCACCCATTGATTTGACTCCTTTACCCAAATACCATTTTCGACCTAAGCGGTTCAATAAATTTGAGTCTTTTGATATTGTTTAGATATTCGACATTCGAATTTCCCTCACATAAGTATTGAGAGGATCATAACTGGAAGGGTATCTTCCGGTTTAAAACGATCCGCTCCAAATCCATCCACACGTCATAAACCAGAATTTCCACGCCCTCTTTCAGACATGCTCCCCGCAACGCCTCTCCGTATGCAGCATCGATCTGATCTGCAGGCCGAAAGCATTCGGCATCCATCCGTTGAATACAAAAAAACATGACACACCGATTTCCCTCGGCAGTCAATCGTTTGAGCTCTTCAAGGTGTTTGCGTCCCCGTTGTGTAACCGCGTCCGGGAAAAAGGCAACGCCTTCGTCCACCAGGGTGCAGTTTTTTATTTCCACAAAACACTTGGCGCCGTGAGAATCTGTTAAAAGAAGATCGAGGCGTGATCCTTTCGACGTTTGAACCTCGGGACGAATCTCTTCGTAGTCGACCAGTTCCGCCACCATACCATTTGCTATCGATGCTTTGACGAGTCTGTTTGGTACGAGAGTATTGACACCCACCAGGGAATCAGGCATCTGGATGATCTCCCAGGTGTATTTCAGTTTTCGTCTCGGGTTATCATGCCAGGACAGATACACCGGCCGGCCAGGTTCAGAACAGGTGGTCATACGCCCCGAGTTGGGGCAGTGGGCCGTTACAATAGCGCCATCCGCCAATTCAACATCAGCCAGGAATCGTTTGTACCGTTTGATCAATCTGCCCGGTATCAGTTCCGGCCAGACCAGCCCTTGATATTCATTCCATTTTAATTTTTCTGTATCCATATAATTGGCATTTTAACCTGAGTTCAGGTCTAGTATATACATTTTTGTTGCTCTCGACAAGGCAATCTTTGACATACGTATCAGGATATTATATATGCTAAAAAACAGCTACTCAGGCTGATAGGCAGATAGATGACAGAGAAAAAACAACACATTAAAACCGATGATGTAGAACAAACCGGATTTCTGCAGCAGCTCGGTCCCACCATCCCTAAATTGACAA
The DNA here is from genome assembly GCA_029939655.1 of Desulfobacterales bacterium. GTDB lineage: Bacteria > Desulfobacterota > Desulfobacteria > Desulfobacterales > B30-G6 > B30-G6. The sequence continues at coordinate 3,217 of JAOZSO010000217.1, read as the reverse complement.
TCCAGGTTAATACCAACGTTCTGGAAAGCTGGCGGGGTATCGTCAATACCCTGGCAGAATTCTGCGATGTGCCGGCTGTTTTGATTCGAAGGCTCGATGGTCGCCACATGGAAGTCATCAGCGCCAGCGAACCCGGGGACAACCCGTATCAAGAAGGCCATAGGGCCTTATTGAATGATCTTTATTGTACTCTTGTGGTTCAGCAAAAAAAACCGGTACTCATCCCAAATATTTTAAAAGAAACGGACGAGACAAACAAAGACACTGCCCTGGGAATGGTCTCCTACATGGGAGTTCCCCTTCTTTGGCCGGACGGTGAAGTATTCGGCACCATGAGTCTGCTCGATTCCAAAGAGCATACCTACACGCCACGATTTGAAAACCTGATATGCAAATTCAAGGAACTTGCCGAAACGCAACTGGCCATGCTCTTTAAAAATATGGCGGATCGCAAAAGCCTTGAATACATATTGAACAATCTCAAAGAAGGTATCTTTGCCCACGACCTCAATCGGCGGATCCTCTTTTATAATGATGGAGCCGAAAAAATCCTGGGATTTAGTCGTGAAGAGGTCCTGGGAAAAGACTGCCACGAAATTTTTGGTGAAGCCTTGTGTGGCAACCGGTGCTCCTTTTGCACCACCGAGCCCACCCTGGAAGATAAAAAGGATCATACCCTCCACATCACCACCAAGAACGGCCTCAAAAGGATGGTCGACATGTCGATTATCCTGATGAAAGACGATAACAACCAGGACATCGGTGCCCTCGCCACCATCACTGACCTGACAGAACTGATCGAGCTGCAGATGGATACCGAAAAAATTTTCAGCTTCTCGAATATTATCGGCCGCAATAAAAAAATGATCTCGGTATTCAAACAGATTCGGGACGTGACGGACTATGATTTTCCCGTCCACATCTCGGGAGAGACAGGCACCGGCAAGGAACTCGTCGCCCATGCCATCCATAATGAAAGCCACAGGGGAGGCGCACCATTCGTTCCCATCAACTGCGGCGCACTGCCGGAAGGACTTATTGAGAGCGAACTCTTCGGTCATGTCAGGGGAGCCTTTTCCGGGGCTATCAGGGATAAGAAGGGCCGGTTTGAAATGGCTGACGGCGGTACGGTTTTTCTGGATGAAGTATCGGAGCTCCCCAAGCTCATGCAGGTGAAACTTCTGCGGTTTCTGCAGGAAGAAACCTTTGAAAAAGTCGGGGGAGAAAAAACCATATCCGTTGATGCAAGGATCATCAGTGCCACGAACAAGGACCTCAAGCAGGAGGTTGAGAATGGCAATTTTCGCGAAGACCTCTTTTACCGTCTGAATGTAATACCGATTGCGGTCCCACCTCTGCGCGAACGCAAAACGGACATACCGCTCCTGGTGGACCATTTCCTGAAACAGTTCCCCGGGCATAAAGGCCGAAAAGAATTCAAGATTGCCGATAAAGCCCTTTCCATGATGATGGATTATCGATGGCCCGGAAATGTTCGGGAACTTCAAAATTGTATACAGTTTTCTATCGTACGATGTAAAGGTAGTATGATTCGACCCACGGATCTTCCCCTTGAATTAAAGCAGTTCACGCCTAAAAAATCAAAACGGGGCCCCTCCCGAAAACTCGATCCCTTAGCCGTTAAAGAAGCACTCATCAAGACGGGCGGAAACAAGGTTAAAGCGGCCAAACTGTTAGGTGTCGGGAGGGCGACCCTGTATCGTTTTATTGGAAAACATCCTAACACCTAAAATCTTAGGAACGACTGAATTGGAATTACCTCATGAAAAACATGTTGCAGGTCATATCCATCGGATTCATGCTGATATGCCTGCTATCCAGTCCCACAGCCGGTCTTGACTGGCGCGACCTGGATCTTTCAGATGAAAAAAGCGCCCTCCGAAAGGGGATCGAAACTGGAAAAATACTGGATGCTGGTGAATGGGGAGCTAAAACATTTCCCCTTCTGGCAAAAGAAATCTGGCAAAACAACATCCACCAAGGCAAGAAGCAGCCGTACCCTTTGAGCCCCTACCAGAAAAAATGGCTGGTCCCGTGGCTGGAAAAATGGGGAATCAACCCCGGTGACATACAGATCGTCTACGAAGCCGATCTGTTGAACAACCACAAGATCCTGGATCGATGGCCTATCGCAATTATGGATGAATTGGCCGGTCAGACCTTTGGTAACACCATTTACCTGCGGCAACCCCACAAGGACAAAGATGGCAACCTGCTGGTATTGCTGAGTCATGAAGCCTATCACATTAAACAATATCAAGAACTCGGCTCCATTGCTGAATTCGGCAGAAAATATACCAAGGGGTACGTTGAATCTTTTTTCAGTTATGAGAACAACCCCATGGAAGTTGAAGCATATGACGCGCAGGATCAGTTTAGACAATGGCTTTGCAGTCAGGAGGGGTGGTCGTGCGAATAACAGCGCTGTCCGATGACTGTTATCAGAACCAATTGTCAGCGATGATGAAATCATTAGTTCAGGCTTTAACCTGAACTGAGCGATTTTTATCTCGATCTGCACCGATCTCTTGCGGATCGAGGGTTTGCAAAAAGCCTCGACAGATCCACGGGTATGCCTGTGTTTTTTGCGAACCCTTCTCCATCAAGATCTCGGCACACCTCTTCGGGAAAAATCGCTCAGTTCAGGTTTAACTAATGTTCAAAGGTTCGTTTCGTTAATCCAAAGGGAAGAAATTCAGAATTTTGATCAGGGTCTTCAATATGTCATGTCTGAGCCGGACCCCGTACCGCCCTGGAAGTGGCGCAAGAAGAATACTGTAAAAGCGGGCGTTGTATTCACGCCCAAACGGGCATTGGAAAAGTGTTTAGATTGTCCCAGGCGTTTGAGAGGGACAATTCCTTATTTTGGAACATGGTTATGATGCGAACCGCAGATTCCATATAGGGCGTAGCCACCCCGTATTGTTTCCCCAAAGCCACAAACTTTCCATTGATATAGTCAATCTCGGACCGTCTTCCCTTTTCTATGTCCTGCAGCATACTGGCTTTGCATCTTCTAAAAGGGGTGTAGAGTGGGGTCCAGTAGTTGTAAATGACGTTGTCCATCTCCTTTTGAGATGAAAATCCAAGATTTTCGACCAGCGGCTGAAAACCGAATATTTTTTTAGGCCGAACACCGGTCTTTTCGATAATCATCGCAGCTTCCCGCCCCAGATGGGCGATGCAGGTCATGGCC
>JAOZSO010000216.1:0-6084 GCA_029939655.1 Desulfobacterales bacterium | reverse complement strand
AATGTGCATAATATTAATCCCTTATAGGGTTGAATCAGTGCCGGGCCCTTTGGACACGGGTATCTACTTAAAGTCATCGGAAGCAAAATGAGCATATTCATCGTCGGTATTGCGAACAATGATAAACCCTTCCACATCTCTGAGGGAATTGATCAACGCCATCCCATGCTCGAGCCCCATCACCACGATTGCCGTTGCCAGACCGTCTGCAAACATGCAGTTCTCCGCCACAATGGAAACACTTACGACGCCGTTCTTTACAGGATAGCCGGTTCTTGGATCAATGATGTGAGAAAATCGCTTACCATCGGCTTCGAAATAATTTCGATAATCCCCGCTAGTGGCCATGGCACGGTTGTGGAGGGGCACAACCTGGTAAACATCGGTAGCGCCGGCAGTTATGGATGGATAGTTGATCCCCACACGCCACGGTTTTCCATCTTTCCGATATCCCTCGGCAAACACTTCTCCACCGATTTCCACCAGAAAGCTTTCTATTCCTGATGTTTGAAGCAGGCGTGAAACCTGGTCTACGGCATATCCTTTGGCAATACTTGCCAGGTCAAGCGTGACCCTGCTTTTCTTTTTTTGAAGATATCCTTCAGAAGAGATGTCGATGTGCTCAAATCCAATCCAACGCATCTGTTTTTTTATTTCAGCCTCATCCGGCACCTGATGCTTCTGCCGGGTGTTGCCAAAACCCCAGAGATTTACCAGCGGTTTAATCGTACCATCCCAGGCACCGCCGGTTTTCTCGTAAATGTCTCTGGCCGCCAGTATGACCTGGAGAAAATCATCTGACATGGCCAGCTTTTCCCACGTGTCCTGGATGGCATTAAAACGGCTGATTTCACTGTCTGGAAGATATGTGGACATGCTCTGGTTGATGGCCTGAAGCCGGTTTTCAATGTTATCTTTTAATCCGGACGTGCTTTTGAAATATCCAACAACAAGTTTAATCTGGTAGGTTGTTCCCATTGTGGCGCCGTCAAAAACCACTTCCTTTTGCGCACCACAACCGGTCATGAAAACCAGTAACAAAAGGAATGCAACATTCATTTTAGCATAGCAACTTGTTGTAAAATCAACTTTCATAACCACAATTTCTAAAAACCGATAATTCTGAATAAGGTCTCAAGAATTAACTCTGTATCATTTATAAGTCCATTTTCATTAATATGAGGCTTTTGGAAAATATTCAATTTTGTTCAAGTTCAAGGAAGGCGCATATTTTAACCCGGAGGAATACTGGTCGTATTTTGAGGATTAAAATATGCGCCTGACGCGGAAATTGGGCAAAAGGGGATGTTTTACACACGCCTCATCAGCAGATGCGGGGGAGCTGCTCCCCCGCCAACATATCCACGATTCGTTTCCCGCCAATGCGTGTCTGCATGAAAACCCGACCGGGATTGTCCGAAATCACCTCTCCGATAATGCAGGCATCCCCGGCCACCGGATTTTCTTTCATCACGGATAGAACCGCCTGGGCGTCCTGGGGACTGACAAAGGCCAGCAGTTTTCCCTCGTTGGCAAGATAAAGCGGGTCAAGCCCCAACAGTTCGCACATGCCCAGCACCTCGGGTTTGACGGGAATGTTGTCCTCGAAAAGTTTGATCCCGACACCCGATGTTTCAGCAATTTCATTCAGCGAGGTTGCCACCCCTCCCCGCGTGGGGTCCCGCAACACGTGAATCATCCGGCTGGACTCAAACATGCGCCGGGTCAGATGATTCAATGGCGCTGAATCGCTTTCTACACTGACATCAAAGCTCAGGCCTTCTCGTTTAGCCAGAATAGTCACACCATGATCCGCAATGGTTCCGCTGAGGATGATGATATCGCCGGGAGTCGCATTTTTACAGGCAACATCGACGCCGTCAAAGAGAACCCCCACGCCGGACGTATTGATAAATATCTTGTCCACAGCGCCCTTGGGAACCACCTTGGTATCTCCGGTGACCACACTTACATCAGCCGCTTTTGCAGACGTACCCATCTGCCGCACAATAGTCTTTAAATCGGCAATGGGAAAGCCCTCTTCTAGAATCAGCCCCACACTCAAATAACGTGGCGAGGCCCCGCACATGGCAATATCATTGACGGTACCGTTGATGGCCAGATCCCCGATGTTTCCACCCGGGAAAAATATGGGGTCCACTGTATAGGTGTCCGTTGAAAAGGCCAGTCGCTTACCACCTGCTTCAAAAACCGCCCCGTCATCCAGGTTTGCCAATAAGGGGCTGTCAAAGACGGGTAGCAGAATATCCATAGTCAATTGATGCGACATCTTGCCCCCCGCACCATGGTCGAGTAATATTTTGTCTGAGGTCATAGTGTTTTGTGTTTGGTGTTTGGTGTTGCGTGTTGCGTGTTAGTGCCTTACCTGAAAAATTTTATATATTTTATGTCAAGAAAAAGAAATCACGAAATCACGAAATCTTAAAAACACGAAAATTTTCGTGGTTTCGTGGTTTCGTACTTTCGTGTTTTCGTGATAATAGCTTTTTCCCTTTCCGGTTTACCCGGCTTGAGCTATAAGAATCAGCTACGGGCCAATAGCCACAAGCCACATGTGTTTACCCGTGGTATTTATAATAAGCCGCACAAGTACCCTCGCTTGACACCATGCAGGGGCCCACAGGATCCATGGGCGTACAGCGCGTTTTGTACAGCGGGCATTCGAATGGCTTTTTAATGCCGGTGAGAATGTCCCCGCAGGCACATCCTTTGGGGTCCTCGGATTCAGGAACGTCAATGGAAAATTGCTTTTCCGCATCAAACGCCCCAAGGCCTGGGCTGATTTTCAGGCCGCTTTCGGGAATAACCCCGATGCCGCGCCAGGCAACATCCCTTATCTCGAAGGAATCCTGCATCAATCTCGCGGCTGTCGGGTTCCCTTTGTCTGTCACGGCCCTGCCATAAGCATTGGCCAGTTCCGGTGATGCTGTTTCGATTTGCAACACCAGCAAATAGATAGCCTGAAGGATATCCGCCGGCTCGAAACCTGCGATGACACAGGGTGTTTGAAATCGATCAAAAAAAGGTTTATATGCGTCTCGGCCGATAATCACCGAAACATGGCCGGGTAGAATAAAGCCGTCAACCTGGACATTTTCCATGGACATCAAGGCTTCAAGTGCCAACGGAACCGTTTTATGGGCCGAGAACACACTAAAGTTGTTTAAATTCATCTGTTTGGCTGTCTGGATGGCGGCAGCAATGGTGGGTGCCGTGGTCTCAAATCCAACCCCCAGGAAAACAACCTTTTTTTCAGGATGCTTTACGGCAAGCTCAATGGCATCCATGGTGGAATAGACCACCCGGATATCACACCCCTCTGCCTTTTCCTTCTGAAGAGATGTCTCGGTACCCGGAACGCGCATGAGGTCCCCAAAAGTCGTGAGGATCACATCCTCAAGCCGGGCCAGGGCGATAAAAGCATCGATCTCCTTCTGGTCGGTAACGCATACCGGACATCCCGGCCCCGAGAGAAGGGAAATGGTGTCAGGCAGCAGGGATCGGATGCCGCTTCTGAATATGGAAACAGTATGGGTCCCGCACACCTCCATCAGGCGGATCTTTCGAGAGCTTCTGGACCGAATCTTTTCCACAAGACGCCGGGAAATATCCGCATCCCGGTATTCTTCCATGTATTTTATTGTCATGTCTCTGCTCCGGGAATAAACTCGTTACACGATTTTATTTGACGCGACGTTGTCGCTAATTAATCAATGTCATTAACTTAAGGTGAATCCCAGTTTCTAATAACGTAGCGCAGGTCTTTAGACCTGCAAAAAAGGTGTACTGGCAGAGCTAAAGCTCTGCGCTACATCATTAAGTTAACAGCATTGGCTAATTAATCACGAAAAAAGGAAAGCACGAAATAAAATCGTTGGCTCTTCTTTAAAAAGCGCGGCGCTATTAATCTTTTTCAAATATAGTCGGTCTGCTCTTTGCTATAATACTATTAAACGAGCCTAACTCCAACATGAAGATAACGCAATAGGCCGATGGGTGATCCCTGTGCGATCGTGAAACTGTCTGAGGTCTTTAGTGACTGTTATGCCGAACAGTTTGACACTTATCAAAAAATCTCAAATTCGACCGTTTTGATATAAAACGTATTTAAATTTTGGCCCTGTTCGGCATTACAGACACTTTAGAACGAGTTTTTCACGGTCGCACAGGGATTATCCATCGGCCGGAATATACACCTACTTTTTGGCTATCGTTCCAAAACCGCTCAGGCAAATAACCTCATCCGGTGCGCCGGGCGATCGCATCGGCAATCACTGCCTGCCCCAGGGCGATGCCTCCATCGTTGGCCGGTACCTTCTCATGGGTCAACACATGAAAGCCTTTGTCATGCAGACACTTCGAAAGCCCCGAAAGAAGAATGGCATTTTGAAAACAACCGCCACTGAGGGCTACGTGCGAAATACCGGTCTCCTTTCTGATGACCACGCACAGATCCGCGAACATCGCCATGAGCGTGGCATGAAACTTTCCACTGACAACCGAAGGTGTGACACCTTTTTCAATATCCATGACAACACCGGTGGTGATAGGGCGCGGATCGATCTGTATCGTATCTTCTGATGACCACGCATATTCGTAGAGATCACCGGACGACGCCTCCGCCACCATCTCGAGCTCCATGGCGGCCTGCCCCTCGAAAGCCACATGGCTCCGTATGCCGACCATGGCGGCAATGCCATCGAAAAAACGCCCGAGACTGGATGTTCCTGGAGAATTAAAATCTTTTTCGATCATCTCGACAAGAATATTAAGCTTGCTTTGATTCAGTTTCCCGAGAAAGGGCAGACGACGATTAAAGAAATCTTTTCCGTATGCCCCGTAAAGATAACTGACAGCCATTCTCCAGGGTTCTTTTATGGCCGCAGCACCCCCGGGCATGGGAGTATGGGCGAGATGTGCCGCTCTCTCGAACCTGTCGAGACGGGCAATCAAAACCTCCCCCCCCCAGATGGTGCCATCGCTTCCATACCCGGTTCCATCAAAAGAGAGGCCGATGACCGGCTCCTCAACATGGTTTTCGGCCATGCAGCTTACGATATGCGCATGGTGATGCTGAACCTCGATTCGCATCATCCGGTTCTGTTCCATGGCATACCGGGTACTCAGATAGTCCGGGTGCATGTCGTGGGCAATAATTTCCGGTTCAATGGACAATATCCGTTTCAGGTGAGCGATGGTCATCTCGAAAAATTCATAGGTTGCCAGGTTTTCAAGATCGCCGATATGCTGGCTCAAAAAAGCATGCTCCCCTCTGGTAAGACAAACCGTATTTTTAAGCTCCGCACCACATGCTATAATCGGTTTCAAACGGCTCTTCAAAAAAATGGGGGCCGGGACATAGCCCCTGGAGCGTCTTAAAAATCGCTGCTTGTTGTCCACGATTCTGACAACCGAATCATCACTCCGAAGATAGATGTCCCGATCGTGTACCAGAAAGTAGTCGGCAATATCCCGGAGACGATCAAAGGCGTCTGTATTGTTAATGGCAATCGGCTCTTCGCTCAAATTCCCGCTGGTCATGACGAGGGCTGTAAAATGGTCTTTCACCAGCAGATAATGAAGAGGGGTATAAGGCAGCATGACCCCCACGGTGCGATTTTTCGGAGAAACGCCCCTGGCCAAGGCATAATCATTCTTTTTCTCCAGCAGTACGATGGGACGCTGCCGGGATTGCAGCAAGGCTTCATTTTCCTGACCAAGCAGTGCAAATTGTCGGACGATCTCAATATCCCCGGACATCACGGCCAGGGGTTTTTCTTCCCGATGTTTGCGCTGCCTCAGCGTTTCCACCGCTGTTTCATTTTCTGCATCTACCACCAGGTGAAAACCGCCCAACCCTTTCACGGCAACAACATGCCCGGCCTTTAAGAGGGAAATGGTCGTTTCTATGGGATTCCTGGTTTCAATCCGTTTTTTCTCACGATCATGGAGAACCACTTGCGGCCCGCAGACGGGGCAGGCATTGGGCTGGGCATGAAATCGACGGTTGAATGGATCGTCGTATTCTGCCTGACACTCCGGGCACATGCGGAAATGTCGCAT
>JAOZSO010000215.1:0-6096 GCA_029939655.1 Desulfobacterales bacterium | reverse complement strand
TAACATTCTTATTACCTGAAGCTTCAGCTAACATTGTATCAGCTTTCAATAAACCAGATTCAATATAAGTTCCACCATTATCTTGTAACTTACCAATCTTAGTTGGAGTTTGTAACTGGTTCTCAACTTTATCTAATTCTGAAATTAAAGAACTCATTATTTTCCCCTCTTCTTAAAAAGTTATGATCTTATTTTCATTAATTGCATTCAAGAGTTTTGTTTTCAGCTCATCGACAAATTCATTAACAACCAGCCCGTATTTCCGGCCGGTAGCGGCTGTAAATTGCCAGAAACCGATAGCCCCTTTTTTTGAACCTGAATGGGGCCGTAAGGCACTTTCGGCCACAGCGATGTACTTGAGATCGTCCGGCATCCCGTTGGCTTTCAATATTTTTTCAATATGGGGGAGATAGCGGTGGGAGCGTTTTAGCCAGAGAATCACCTGTGGCCGGTCCCAGAGGGAAAGCAAAAGCTCTTTTTCAAATCGTTCCCTGATTTCCTGGTTTTTAATCGGTACGTCTTCATTACAAAAACCATGTGAATTGTCGATCTTCAGAGATGAAATAAGAGCGGGGTATTCAGCTGATACTTTTGAGGCGGCATGGGTGATCGAGGGACTCACTAACCATATAAGGACCCCGACCAGGGCCAAACAACGAAGAAAATAATTAATCATGATCCTTACTTACAAACAAACCATTTTCGATTTTTTGCATGACAAACTCCTTAGGCTGAAATAATTATTTTAGTAACATGGGGAACAAAGCCCATAAAGTCAAGGGCATTGACGTCTTTCGATATAGAAAAATAAGCACACCCAATTATTATGATCATATGACCATAATAATCATTGACACGCTGTTTTGGTGTGCTTATATTGTGGGCAAATGCTCATAATATGGAGTTCATGTGCCCAGACCTAAAAAACTGCGATTCGTATCTGGTTATCCTGCCATCGCTGCATTTGTTCCGCAAGGTATGCCGGTTACCGGTGAGGTGATGCTGACGGTAGAGGAACTGGAAGCCATTCGATTGAGTGATTTCGAGTGTCTGGACCAGGAAACGGCTGCGAATCTCATGAAGGTGTCACGGCAAACCTATGGCAGGATTTTAAACCGTGCACGTTGTATCGTGAGCGAGTCGCTGGTCACCGGTAAAATACTGAAAATTGCTGGTGGAAACTATGCCATGCGTGGTGTGGGGAAGCGTCGACGCCAGAGACGCGGTCGAATGGGTTCTTAAACGAAAGGAAGGGAGGTGACATATATGCCACAAGGAGACGGTACCGGCCCAGATGGACAGGGTCGAAGAACAGGAAGAGGCCAGGGCCCCTGCGGACGGAACAACCAAAAATCCCAGGACCAGGGGATAAAAGACGGAGGCCGCGGAACCGGCCAAGGTAAAGGCGGGGCTGGTGGTCGCGGTCAAGGACAGGGCCGTGGTCTTGGCCGGGGAAAAGGAAACACCAATAACGGTTAAACATTCGGTTAAGAAAAGGAGGCAGGATTATGCCAGGATTAGACAGAAGTGGTCCCATGGGGTCCGGCCCCATGACCGGCGGAAGAAGGGGCCTGTGCGGAAATGCAGGATACGACTATGACATGCCGGTATCGGGAGGATTGGGTTATGGCAGAGGCCTTGGGTTGAGGAGGGGTCCCAGGGGTGGATTCGGACCAGACAGAGGCGGAGGACGTGGCTTTGGCCGACGATTTGTCGGAAATCCAAGATCATCCGATTATGCTTATCAGGTAAGTCAGACCGATGAAATTGGAACGCTCAAAACCCAGGCCAATGCCATGCAAGATTCGTTGGCGGCTATTTTAAAAAGAATCACAGAACTGGAAGATGACAATAAAAATTGAAAGTGAGCGATAGCGGAGGAATATCATGGCAATTTTGCCCGAAGCTGCAGCGGAAGCGTGGGAAAATCGTGAAGGTCCGGCTGTAATGACTACCGTCGATTCTAACGGTACACCCAACACCATTTATGTGAGTTGTGTGAATAAGTATTCAAATGATCAAATTGTTGTAGCAGACAATAAAATGCATAAAACCCAGGCGAACGTCAAAGCCGGCAGCCCCGTAAGTCTTCTGTATATTACAAAAGAAAAGAAAGCGTTTCAACTCAAGGGGTCTGTGACGTATCTTACGGAGGGAGCCATATTTGACGACATGAAAAACGGATGGCTGGACAAAAAGTACCCGGGATATGCAGCAGTGGTGGTTTACATCGAAGAAGTATATAACGGTGCTAAAAAACTTGCATAGTTTCATGAACTGTTTGGTTAAATGAGCACTTCTAAAAGGTATAGCCGATGGAAAAATGGAGTCTCCCGGAACTTTCATACGATTCAGGGTTGAGTTTGTGCCCATAGACCAACCCGACTGCCCCAATCGGTGTGACATACCGGAAACCGATTCCCGTTGAATAGCGCACCTTATTAGACCTTTCGTCGCCGGATGTATCGTCGAGATACCCGGCGTCGAAAAAAAAGGAGAGCTCGAAATTCAAACCAAGATCGATTCTTGCCTCTGCATTTCCTGAGGCCATCAATTTCCCACCCAGAGCGTCATCGTCATAATCGATTAAAAGCTGATTTTCATCGAAGCCCCGGACACTGGTTGTACCGCCCAGATAGAACAACTGATCATCCGGCACCTTGCCCTTGGATCGATAAGGGTATATTTTGCCGACATTGCTTCGACCGGCAAGCGTCAATCGGTTGAGGGGTGTTATATATCCCCTCAGGTCAAATCTGGATTTGAAAAAGTCATCCAGGGAGTTATTTATCCCCTTGGATACATCGACCTCAAACAGGCAAAAGACACCTTTTTTGGGATTCAAGAAATTATCCCGGCTGTCAAAACTGACGGAAGGTGTCACGGCCAGGATGGTTCTGGGGTCGAATACATCGTCTTTATCCACATTGTTATTTCTTCTGTACTGTTCTCGATCCTCGAGATTAAAACCGAGTCCCAGCTTGATATATTTTTTCCATTTTCGTGAAAAGTCCAGGTCGGTCCCCAAGCTCTTCGTGCCGAACTTCTGGTTAAAGGGTTCGCTGCGTTCGATATACACCCCGAAATCAGAGGATATGCGTGTACCCAAAAACCGCGGCTCAAAAATTCGCGATTCTCCTTTATACCCTGTTTTACTGACTTCTCCTTTGACTTTAAAGTCCTTGTTGGACCCCAGAAAATTTCGATCACCAATGGTACTGCTTGTGTACAATCCCTTTTCCGACGCAAATCCGCCCGTGACCTCGAAGTAGAACGGTTTTTCTTCGTTCACCTCTGTGAAGAGATGGATGGTTTCCGCCTTCTCTTTCAATCCCACAGGATTAACGCCAACCGATCGGAAGTTATTCATGGAGCGAATGTTTTGCTGACCATCGAGCATTTTTTTCAATGAAAACGGATCTCCCGGTTTCATGACCAGCTCCCGCTCGAGAAATATTTTCTTTGTCCTAAAATTACCGCTAAAAAAGGACTTGCCTCTTTCCACCTTAATGTTCTCATCCACCTTGAATACTACCAGGGCTTCAGACTGTTTCTCATTGATTACGGCATCGCTTGAAACCCGAACATAAGGATAGCCTTTTTCGGAAACCATCTCGGCAATTTGTTTTTCGTCATTTTTAAGCTCATTTCGGACAAAAGGCTTGCCTGCTTGAATCTGGATGGCCTTTGTGATGCTCGCTTCCGGAATCGCCGTCAACCCCTCCAGTTCCACACGGGATACCCGTGTCTGACTTCCCTCGTGAATCTTCAGGTCAATCTCTATTTTTTCCCGGTCTGAAGAAAAAGTGACCGTTTTTTTTACTTGGACATTCAAATATCCTTTTTCGTGATACAGATTTTCGATCGCCAGTATATCTTCTTCAAGTTTTTTAGAAACATAGCCACCATCGTGCATCCAGCCGGGTAGACGGGTCAGCATCTGTTTTCTCAGCTTTTTCTCACTGAACACCGTGTTGCCGCTGATTACAATTTTTTGGACAACGGCATGTGGCCCCTCGTCTATGATGAATCGGAGCTTTTGAACAGATATGTTGTTTTCTCTTGAAACGTCGCTATCCATTTTAACGGCGACCTCCGGATAGCCGGCCTGGTGGTATTTTTTGGTAATATTCGGGACACTTTTTCTCAAACCCAGACCATACCGGTTACCGGATTTAAAAAGGTATAGCGCCTTTTCAAGCGTTTTATTTCCAAAAGTCGTGTTGCCGGAAAATGAAACATCGTAGCGAGGCCCTTCATTAATGGTAATCAGAACGTCGGTCTCCCCTGTTTCCGGTTTTTCATTCAGCTGATGTTCGATAGCGATATCAAAAAATCGTTGGGCCATGTAGAAGCTTTTTAATTTTTCCAGATCCTTTAAAAAAAGTTTTTCCGAAAAGATGTTGTTTGTGCTTCTAACGGATTTCATTTTCCATCTCAGCATAGAATCATCGAAAGCCTCATTTCCGGTAATATCGAAATGACCCAATCGATACGGCAGGCCCTTATCAATCAAAACATCAAGAAAATAATGGCTGTCATTGGGGTCCTGGGTGCTTATGATGTTTACTTTCGGATCGATATATCCATACCGGCGATATAGCCGGATAATCAACTGGACCTGTTTGTCAAGGTTTTTCGGATCATACGGATCGCCGGGATATATCGTCATGGCGTTGAGTATCTGTTTCTCGAACAGGGGATATTTCCCCTTGATCCTGATATGTTTGATCAATCTGAAAGGTGTCACGGTGATCCGGAGCAAGAGGCCGATTTCGGTCGTTTCCGTGTCCAGGTGAATCCAACGGAACCTTTGACAGGCCTTTAGGGCCCCCGCCGTACGATTCACTTCGAAATCTGAAAACCGGTCTCCCTTCTTGATATAGGTTGAGGCGATAGACTGAACCATATCAATCCATTGTTTTTCATTCCCGTAAGAATCTTTGACATCAACTCTTACCTCCGAGATCAAGGGATTCGCCTGTGGTGATTCCGGGAGTGTAGCCGCAGCGGTCTGTCCGCAGAGTATTAGCAACAAAAACAGCAGCAATATGTTGCTATAAGCTATCTCAAAAATGTCTTTTGGCCCAAATCCTGCGTTGTGCTCTCGTTTCAACTCCTCAAAATACTTTAGTATTCCTACGGATTGAAACTTGACCCCGCCTTGACCTTGAGCCAAAATCCTATTTTTTAGATGGCTTCTAAAAAAGACGAAATTCAATCCTGAAAATAATCTCACCACCATAACTTCCTTCAATGTCCTGAAACCCGCTCAACAAAAAGTATTCGATAAGTTTATATTCTGTAATAGCGCGATGATTATATCCGCTTTTTCCCGTCCCGATGGCATATTTAATCGTAATCCGATCGGTAAGGTCTTTGCCCATTGTCAGTCTAGTGGTCTCGGTATCTCTTTGCGTCTCATCGGTTGTGGTTTCAACCGCCAGGTAGTCCAAACCGGTGCTTCCTTTGATGTCCCCTCCAAATGATGTTGTGATCACTTGCGCCAGAAGTGCTTCGGGAGAATCCACGTCGCTGGTGCCTCCGGTTCCCATTTCATCTATGGTTTTCCCGGACACGATTAGAGACATGATATCGGCACCCTCTTCGGATGGTGTGGAAGAGAGTTCCACAACGAGTCTGTCCGGCGTCCCGGTCAACACCAGGATGATATCCCATTGCCGTATTTCTACGCCGCATGTGACATTAATTTCCGGCTCAATTTTGTATGGATTCAAAAAGCTGATAGTACCTCTTTCGACTGCAAACGTTCTATTTTGAAGGGTAACGGTTCCCGATTGAATCTTTGCTATGCCGGTGATGACAGGGGCGCTCAATGTGCCGGAGAGAGCCAGGTCGGGGTAAATTTCCATTTGGGCCATATCGTTGTCCACGATAAATGGCTCACGATATTTCAGCTTGATATCGGTCGTAATCTGATCCAAAAAAGAGTGCTCCGTTTTTGTCCCGGGCAGGTTTTCGGCTCGCTTTTCCTCATTTATTTTCCGAAGCAGACTCGCCATGACACTTTTATAATATATACCCTCCAGCATAACGATATCACCCTCTATCAGGAGATTTTCCAGTGTTCCCGAG
>JAOZSO010000214.1:0-6109 GCA_029939655.1 Desulfobacterales bacterium | reverse complement strand
AAAACCGAAAAACTAAAAAGACTTTTTCATACATTAAAAGGAGAATCTGCTTTTACGGCAAAACCCTGGATGGAATTGCCGGCTTTAAAGTACTGCCAATCCTTCCAGGGGCTCAGCTTCGTGTGGCCCATAACACGTAATTGCTTGCCGAAGTTGGAACCACCCAGCCACCAATAACCGTCTGATGGTTTTTGCCATACAAAATCCATGGCCAATGCGCCAAGGGCGCCGGGACGGTTCACGGCGTTGATGGTGGCCTTCAATGGTGCTTCCATTTCAGCGGAATAAGCACGGGTCATGGTGTCTGTTCCACCACCGGCTTTGTATTGAATGACGGCCGTAATCGGTTTGTCCGGCCACTCGGCATTGGCCTGGTTGACCAGCCCAACGATAACGAAACAACAAATGGTTAAATAACTTAAGACTTTAATTGTGTTTTTCATACAGCCTCCTCATCTTGTTAAAATTAGCGTTGATGGTGCCTGACTCAGAAAAATATTTTTCTTGATGGAGCCAAATTAAGATTTCAATTGACAAACATTCATACAAGCATTAGCCGGCCGCCGTTTACATCGATGGTTGCGCCTGTGATATAGCGGCTTTCATTGCTGGCCAGAAATGTGATCACGTCTGAAATTTCCTCGGGTTGTGCCAAACGACCCAATGGGCAAGCCTTGGTAAATAGTTCCTTTTTTTCGGGAGTCAGTAGATTTTTCACCCGTTCGGTCAAGGTGGTTCCCGGTGCAATTGTATTGGCAGTGATACCGTACGGGCCGATGTCTTTGGCAAGGTACTGGGTCATCATGGACACCGCCGCCTTGGCCGAAGCATAATGGGCAGGCGAGGTGCCGGCACTGGTGCTGCGGCCGGCCAGGGATCCCAGGTTGATGATCCGCCCCCAGCCCTCTTTTTTCATATAGGGGAGTACGGCTTTGCAGCACAGGTAGACGCTTTTCAGATTGACATTCATCACCTGGTCCCAGTCCGCTTCCTGGATATCTTCAAACCCGGCATAGGCTTTGTAACCACCGGCACAGGTCACCAGGATATCGATGCCTCCCATGAAAGTGTCGGCGCCGGTCATCATAGATTCCACTTCCTTCCGGGAAGTGACATCGATGACAAATGCCCTGGCCTTTCCCCCTTGGGAGATAACCTTTGACACGGCCTTCTCAACACCGGCCCGATCCAGATCGGCAAGGGTGACAGTGGCTCCTTCCGCGACAAAAGATAGGGCCGTAGCAATGGCAATTCCCCCGGCGGCACCGGTAATAACGGCACGTTTTCCTTCCAGACGATTGGATTTCATGTCTAATGGCCCGTGTTTCTTTTTTAGAAGTTATTTTTTGTCAAAGGCATGTTCGCCATGTGCCTTTAGCAGTTTTTCCGGTCCCGGTGGTGCATAAATCAGTACATAGGTGAGATCTTCATCCGGACCGACATCGATTTTATGCATGGTATCTGCCGGGGCAAACACCGCCATTTCCGGCCCGAGCTCAAAAGATTCATCGGCGATGTACATGGTTCCATGACCGGACAGGATGTACCAGCAATGTTCGTTATCATCGTGTTTGTGCCAGGCGCCTTCAACACCGGCATTCATGGTATTGACCAGCAGAGAAAAATGTTTTGCTCCGCTGATATCTTCATCGATGAGCACCCTGAAGGTACCGGCTTTCCCATGCAATACGCCTGTTACGGCGTCTTTGAGTGGCACGACATAAGTGTTTCCCATTCTGTTTTCTCCTTAAGATGAAATATTATTATCAATGAATGGTCCAACCGCCATCTACCATCAGGATGTGACCCGCCATCATATCCGATAAAGAGCTGCATAAAAACAATGTGGCCCCGATGAGATCCTCAGGCTGGGCCCAGCGCCCGATGGGGAGCTGCTCCAGAGCCCAATCCTTATAGCCGGGTCTCTGGAGCAATTCCCGCCGCGTGGGTGTTTCCGTAATACACGGGGCCACGGAGTTGACATGGATACCTTTGGAAGCCCATTCATTGGCCAGGGCACGGGTCAGATGATGCACACCGGCCTTGGCCGCCGAGTAGACAGACCGACCCCGGAAAGCAACTTCGGCCAGGTTGGATCCAATATTGACAATTTTACCCTGGCCCTGTTCTATCATGATCGGGGCCACCGCCTGGGCCAGAAAGAAATAGGCCTTTAAACTGGTATCCAGGGTCTGGTCCCATTGCTCCTCGGTAACATCCAAGGCCTCTACGGTAGCGGTCCAGGCAGCGTTGTTGATGAGAATATCAACTTTTCCAAAGTGATTATGCGTCTTGGCGACCAAGGTGTGGATCTGGGCCACCTCCCTCAGGTCTGTAGGAACAACCAGGGCCTGACGACCCAATGTTTCGATTTCGGAGGCAACCTCTTCCAATGCTGTTTGGGTGCGACTGGCTATCGCAACATGAACGCCGGCATCAGCCAGCGCGATGGCCAGGGTTCGACCAATACCCTCTGACGCACCAGAGACGATGGCCACTCGATCTTCAAGCCCGAAGCTTTTCCACTTGTCGTTCATTTGTTCCCTCGCGTGTTATGCCATGGCTTCTTCCATGTGCTCCATCATGGTAAATACTACCGGCCCGTCGGCGGTGACCAGCACATTTTCTTCCAGCCGGCAGGTCTGGGGAAGTCCTGGATGGCCGGCAAAGGTTTCGATGGCAAAGTACATGTTCTCCTTGATCTCGGCAGGATAGTCCAGGGAGTAGGCCCGGGATATCCACATACCCTCATACAGCGTGATACCGATGCTGTGGGCAAACTGCTGCAGGGTTACCGTGCCGTACAGGTCGTCGTCGTATTTGTTAAAACAGGCGGCCACATCGGCGGAGGTGTTGCCCGGTCGCAGCTTGTCCATACCGGCGTACATAGAATCGTACACTTCGCGGTACAGATCGATCTCCTTCTGCGTCATTTTGGAAGCTACCTTGAAACAACGCACAAAGTCGATAAAGTACCCCGAGGGTCCCACTGCATTGATGTCAACGATTACCAGATCTCCCTGGCGAATCAGCTTGTCGGTGGCCCAGCGTCGGTAGGGGTTGGTGTTGCCACCCGAAGCCACAATGATGTCGTAGATGATCTCACAGCCGCTGGTGAGCATAAACTCGTGTACTTTGGCCTCGATATAGCGTTCGGTTACCCCCGGCTTGAGCCATTCGTACTTGATCTTCCACATGGCTGCATCGCCGATAGAGGATGCCTGCTTGAGCAGTTCGATTTCATCGACGGTCTTGACCACCCGGGCAGCCGACATGGCCGGCCAGCCGTTAACCACGTTGACGCCGGCCTCTTTGAATGCCTGGAGCATGGGCATGTCCAGGTTGTCGATGCCGATTTTCTCTTTCTCAACCCCGTTTTCTTTTAACACTTCCAACACAGTGTCGACCATCTTGCCGGCCATATGCGGCACGGCGCCTTCGGCCCATTGCCAGGTCATGGCCGGTCGGATGCGATCCTGCATCCAGGGCAGATCGATGCGAGCGCAGTGCATGTCCGAACCGGCGGTCTCAAACAGCACCGGCTCACCACCCCGAGGCAGAACCACGTAGCGTATGTTGATATTGTACTTCCAGTTACCCTGATAAGAGCCTGTGACATAGCGGATATTGGCGCCGGCATACAATACCAGCGCTCCCAGGTCAAAGGCTTCGATCTGATCGCGGGTGCGCTGGAGTCGTTCCTGGCGCAGGCGTTCAAAATCAACCCGGTATTGCCAGTCAACACCGGTGTGACTGTACAGACGTTGTGGACTCGTTTTGTGCGCTTTCTCGATAAAATAGGTGTCTAATTCGTACCCCATGGGTGGCCTCCTTGTAGAAATAATTTGTAGGTTTATATGAAAGACAACCGTGTTTTTACCGTTATGGTCCTACCCTGATGCTAAGAACCCGATACACGGCTATTTGACTATTGTTGCAGGTTTCGGCTAATGGATGGTCCAACCGCCGTCAACCATCAAAACATGACCGACCACCATATCCGAAAAGGAGCTGCACAAAAAAAGCGTGGCGCCGATAAAGTCTTCCGGCTGCGCCCAGCGCCCAATCGGAAGCATTTGCCCGAGAGCCCATTCCCTGTAGCCGGGGCGCTCAAAGATTTCACGACGCGTGGGTGTTTCGGTGACACACGGGCCTATGGCATTGACATGTACGCCCTTGGCAGACCACTCGTTGGCCAGGGCACGGGTGAGGTGATGAACCCCGGCCTTGGCGGCCGCATAAACACTACGTGTCTTGAAGGTGACTTCGCCAAAGGTGGATCCCATATTTACGATGTGTCCATTCCCCTGTTCTATCATCATGGGTGCAACTGCCTGGCACAGAAAAAAAACGGATTTAAGGCTACTGTCCAGCGTTCGGTCCCATTCCTCTTCGGAGACATCCAGCGCATCGGCCGTAACCGTCCAGGCCGCGTTATTGATTAGAATATCAATTTTTCCAAAATGGCCCTGAACCTTGTCGACCATGCTGCGAATCTGGGAAACATCTGCAATGTCAGTCGGTACAACCAGTGCTTGACGGCCCAATGTATCGATTTCGGACGCGACCTGGTCTAAAGCCGATTGGGTCCGGCTAACAAGGGCGATATGTGCACCGGCCTCAGCCAGTGCCATGGCCAGCGTACGGCCGATTCCCTGGGAAGCGCCGGTGACAATCGCAACCTGATCTTCAAGTCCAAAGCTTTTGTATGTGTCGTTCATTGCTAAATGCCCCCTTTTGGACGGCTGATAATTGGATGGGTACCTGCATCTATAGAGTCTGATCCGACTACTTATTCGATTAGCAGTGGGAAAGTGTTGTGTCAATAAAAAAAATCTACTCTGACAGAAATAAATCAGCGAGCCATGCCGGAGATACCCTTGCATTTTAAGGATCGTCATCCCGTCGGGTCAGGCCCATCCGCTGCCGAGATTGGTTGTTACGACAAGGAGAGAAAAAACGATACAGATACTCCGTTGATCAGGCATGAGCGGGTAGAAGTGACGGTGAGTATCCTTAATTTTCTGTCCGTAAAACAATTGAATAATGCCTATGGCTGAAACTGGATGGGATCAGGGCCTGATCACTTCAGCCGTATTTGGAATCATATTTCATGAAAGTGAAAAATATCTTGACGGGGAATACAGTATTGAATATTAAAATACAAATCAATGCTCAAATTGCAACAGAGCAGGATGCCCATTCTGCTTGTTGAACAGAACTTACGTTTTGCGCAGAAATATACCGAGTATATTTATATATTGAGTCGAGGGCAGATCGTGCATTCCTCGGCTCCCGCTGACCTGGATGGCAGGCAGGATATCAAACAGAAATATCTGGGTAATGGTTTAAGCTTGATTAAAATATATCATTTTGGTAAAATAAAAAGTTCAGTATAAAAAGTTAAACTGTGACGAATTTGAAGGAGATGGTTATATGCCTACGACGTTGATTGATTTGGGAAAAAGAATACGTACTGAAAGACAGAAGCGTCAAATGACGCTGGAAAAATTCTCAGCCAAGACCGGACTTTCTAAAAGTTTTATCAGCCAGATTGAGCGCGGTAACACAGAGCCTTCAATTACTTCCCTGAAAAAGATTGCTGCTGAGTTTGGTTATAGCGTTGTAAATCTTTTCCCTAACGGAAACAACTCGGAATCTAAGTGGGGATACCAAGAGGGCATTACAAATCATCCTGTCCAAAAAACTATTTATAGAAATGAAGTGTCCGTAGTTCGTGCTGATAAGCGAAAGCGATTGGCACTGCCGGGATCGAAAGTGGTCTATGATTTATTGACGCCGGACATGAAGCGCCAATTGGAAGTCATGTACATGCGAGTTAAAGCGGGAGAAAATTCCGGTAGTGAACCCATGCTCGATTCCCCCGGTGAAAAACTCTGCTTTGTTGTGAAAGGAAAGCTCGAAGTATGTGTCGGCAAGGACGTTTATCGCCTGGAGGAAGGTGATACAATCAATTATCCGGCCCATGTGGAACATTCCTGGCGCGCCTTAGAGGGCGATATAATTGAAGTTATCTGGATTCTGACGCCCCCCTCCTTTTAGAAACTCTATTTGGTGAACCAATCGATATCTCCGCAATATCAGTGGT
>JAOZSO010000213.1:0-6122 GCA_029939655.1 Desulfobacterales bacterium | reverse complement strand
TCGCAGACCGCCAAGACAGCTCAGCTTGAATTTTGCGGATAACCAGTTTAAACAATGTTGAGACCTTTTAGGAGATCGGATATGGACAATTCTAAAAATGTGGATTATTCAGTTCTGGACAGACCCGAAGTGCTTATGGCCCTGTTTCACCCCCGCCCGGACGCGGCCACACTCGGTAGCACAGGCGCAGGTCTTGACCTGCTCATCCCCGTGGGGGAAGACATCCGGGTGGGCGCCCGTTTTCACATCAGGGATAATACCTGCCCGAATATTCTTTTTTTTCATGGCAACGGGGAAATCGTTTCAGACTATAATGACCTGGGCCCCATGTATAATCAGTTGAAAATCAATTTTCTGCCGGTTGACTACCGGGGATACGGTCGCTCCAATGGGCAGCCGTCCGTTGCCGAAATGATGAAGGATTGCCACACCATTTTCATCTTTGTTCGTCAATGGCTGCAGGAAAATAGACACAATGGACCACTGATCGTCATGGGCCGTTCTCTGGGAAGTGCTTCCGCCCTCGAGCTTGCATGGGCCCACAAAACAGATATCGACGCCCTCATCATAGAAAGCGGATTTGCCCTGGCCGCTCCGCTTCTCAGGCTTCTGGGGGTCAATGCCGAAGCCATCGGATTCAGCGAGGAAAAGGGGTTTCGAAATATTGACAAGATCCAGGCATTTGAAAAACCGACCTTGATCATCCATGCCGAATACGATCATATTATCCCCTTTTCAGATGGACAATCCCTGTACGACGCCTCCCCGGCACCCGATAAAAAACTCATCCGGATACCCGGTGCCAATCATAATGACATTCTATTCCGGGGACTGTCCGAATATATGGACGGCATCCAAAAACTGGTTGGGCGGTTGGCACATGCATAAAAAGAAAAAAAACCTCGTCGTCTTTGACATGGATGGTGTAATCGTCGATGTGTCGAAATCGTACCGGGACACGGTGCGGCAGACCGTCAGGATGTTCTTCAAAGGCGCGCCGAGCTGGGACAAACTGCCGGATCCTCTCTTTTCCCTGGATGACCTCGCCGGGATCAAACAGAGCGGAGGACTCAACAATGACTGGGAGTTGACCTATCATGTTCTGGATTTGCTGATGACACAGGTAAGTGTTCCAGGCCTGCCCGATGAAATCGATCCGTGGCTGCTGCATGATCAGACGCTTAAGGGGTGTAACCTCGTACGCCTCATCGACTTTCTAACATCACATGGATCTCCCCTGGACCACCTGCATCAAGAAACCGGAAAGTATCGCAGCCTTTTCATGCAAAAAATGTCATCCAATGACGTGGGCAGCGGAAATATCGTCAAACAGATCTTTCAGGAAATATACCTGGGCCGGAACCTCTTTACCGCAACCTATAACCGACCAGCAAACACCTACACAGGAGAAGGGTTGATCAACAGGGAAACGCTTCTGATAGAACCTGCCGTCTTCCAAACGATAGCAGCAGGAAATCTGCTGGCCCTTGCCACCGGACGCCCCGGAGCCGAGGCGGAATATGCCCTGGATCATTTTGAAATTCGTGCATACTTTTCTTCGGTTTTCAACCTGGATGACTGTCTCCGTGAAGAAAACAGCATCCTGGAAAAGGAGCACAAAACCGTCTCATTGAGCAAACCCCATCCCTTTATGCTGGACGCCATTGCAGAAATCCACGCCCATGAAGCTTCGCATCGGTACTATATCGGGGACATGCCGGACGACATGCTGGCGGCAAATCGATCCAAGTATGGATACACGGGCATCGGCATGGTCACATCTGCACCGGACAAGACAATGTTACATCAAGCGCTCCTGACCTCCGGCGCCGAGCACATTATTCAGAATATCACTGAATTGCAGAGAATTTTTTCCCATTCGGTATAAGGGATAAAATATCCATGGGGTGTCTGGCAAGAAACCGACAACCATGCTCCATCAGTTCGGCCTCAGGCTTGAACCCCCAGGCCACACCAACGGAAAAGATGCCGACTGCGGCGGCTGTCTGCATATCGACACCTGAATCCCCTATGAAAAGAAAATCCCTCTTTTCCAATTTCAGGGCCTCCACAATGCTCAATGCGCCTGCAGGATCCGGTTTTCTGGGAAACCGGCTGCTGACGCCGATGACTTTTTCAAATGTCCATGCTGCAAGCAGCTTGTCAACGTATTGCCGTGCAAAAACGTGTGGCTTGTTGGACAGCACGGCCAGCTGAATACCCTCATGGGTCAAATAGTTCAACAGTTCCGGAATGCCGGTATAGAGGGTTGTTGTGACATCCCAGGTCTTACCGTATTCCACCATGGATTCCTCGACACAGGCCGACACCCTGTCACGGGTTGATGCAGATTCAGGAAGCGCCCGCTTGACCAGCATCTTCCAACCGTCGCCAACAAAAGACCGATACATGTCCACAGGATGCGTGGGATACCCTCTATTGGACAAAACCCGATTCACTGCATTCGCGATATCCTCCAGGGTGTTCAACAAGGTACCGTCCAGGTCAAAGATGGCTGCTTTGATTCTATGCATTTGTGTTTGGTATTTTGTATTTGGTGTTTGGTGCAAGATTTATAATTTCGTTTTATTATTTAATTGTGCAACACAACGCTAGGGGGAAATTTTTAATGATTGCCCCGGATTAATGACGGCCCCTTTGGAAAGTTTATTCAACGTCATCAATTGAGCCACCGACAATCCATATTGTTTGCTGATGCTGTAGAGGGTCTCCCCTTTTTTCACAACATGGGTTTTAACCACCGATTTTGATGCACTACTCTTGACAACGGGTGCCTGACTCTGTTTAGCCGCTGTATTCGCGAGTTTGGTCTTCAGCTTCTTTATTTGCTGATCCATCTCACTTATTCTTTTAGAAAAAGAGGTTTCCAGGCGGTCAAGTCTTACCATCAACGGCTGTGTGTCCTGTCGGTTTTTATCAAGATCCGTCACCCGTTCATTGATCCCTTCCAGAGCCGCCATTCTGCTTTCGAGTTGTTGGAGTCGCTGGTCCATTGCAGATAGCAGGGCTTTGTCGCTGCCGCCGGGACGAATAGAGAAAAGAAATATCACCAACAATACCACAGGGACGATCACCAGCCAGGAACTTGTTCGGGTGAAAACCGAAGCCATTCTGGAACCAAAATTGAGCTTCTGAGTTCTTAAAGGGGAGTAATTTTCCTCAAAGGTTCCTTCTTCATCAGCCACCGTCTCAACACCGTCATTAGAATCTTTCCATTTCATCCCTTCTTCCCTCCTGTTATAAATTCGTCAAATATCTCCCAAAATTTCTCCAGAACTGCATCCGTTTCGATCAGCAGTTCGTGCAATGCATTTGGAATCACTACCAAATGGCAATTGGGTACTCTCCGGCAGATCTTCTTCTGCGCCGCCACCGACACAATTTCATCCGCACCCGACGAAACCATTATCACGGGTGTTGCAATGCTCTCAAGATACCCGTCGACCATTATATGCTGAATGGAATTAAACGTGGCATCCAGCCACCCAAATGTGACGCCTCCTATGGCGACATCCGGATTATCGATTATCATCTGAATTGTTTGTTGAAAACGATGCGGGTCCCTGGTGAGACGATTCCCTGCAAAGCGCTTCTTGGATGGATCGAAATCATTCGCCCGGGTGGCATAATATTTTTTAAACCCGCTTCCGGCGGCGATTTTTACAATCACCTTCAGCGTTTTTTTCAACATGACCGACCCGGCAATATCGATAAGAGGGGACGTCAAAACAGCCTTCTCTACCCTGCCCGGATGATCATGCAGATACCGAAGGGCGATATGCCCCCCCATGGAGTGCGCCAGCATCATCACGGGTCTGCCGGCTTTTTGGGGAACATGTCTATCCATGAAACAGGTAAGATCCTTCAGGTAGTCTTCGTACGTCTCCACATAACCCTTGTAACGATTCGGCAGCAGACGGTCGGACAATCCCTGACCACGCCAGTCGAATGTGACAACGTCCAGGTTTCTCACAAGAAGTTGATCCACGGTTTCCCGGTACTTCTCAATAAATTCGGATCTCCCTCCCAACAGAACGACAATACCCCGGCATGTCTTTGCTCCACATGCATAGCTATCAAAACGGATTTTAAGGCCGTCATGCGTTTCAAATGTTTTCATCTAAAAACCGCTCCAGAGAAACCAACCCGAAAAGGCAGAAGTGAATGGTAACAATTTATATAGACATACAGGGATGTTACCCTCGCGGTTTTTAAGGTTTAAAAATGCTTTGCATTTTTCATTTGTGGAAATACTATTATGCGTTAACATAAGGTGATTCACTTTGTCTATTGATTGTTGAAGCATTATCTATTAATTGTGTAACAATTTTATGTCAGGCTCTGTAATTCAGGGTTGAATGTTAATCAATCAATAAAATCGTTGCACGATTTTATTGTATGCGGCAGGTATATTATGTCAAAACACTCTCACAGCTTTACGGATGAATACGATGGGTTTGTCGGGTTTGGATTCAATCGCGAGACCGACGAAAATACGATCATCTATTACCTTCAGAAATTTTCAGATGATTCGTTGATGCGAACCCTTGCAAAACGATTGACGGACCAGGACCTGGCCGACATTTTTAACCTGCTGACCCGGCTGTTAAAAGCCCATCTAACGGAAGAAGAATATCACCATCTTTTTTTAAAAGAATAATAAATTCGCTTTGCGAATTTATCTGGCGCGACTGCGTCGCTTTTTAACAATCAACCTGATACCTTAATGCTTTACAACAAACACTTGAACCCTGGAATCCTCGACCCCTTGGATCCTTTTTTATTATTTGATTAATATAATTATTTAAACCAATTATAATATAACTATTAACTTGTTTCATGAGGTCCAATATGTTCACCGACACACAAATTGAACGATATGCGGAAGTGCTGCTTTGGGGACTCAAAACGGCACGCAAGGGTAGCTTGAATCAAGGAGAAATTTTCCTGGTCCGCTATAATCTGCCGGCAATCAAGCTCGCCGAGATTCTTCAAGCCCGGCTCCTAGACATGGGCATGAACCCGGTAATGCGAGCAGATGCCACACCTGTAATGGAACAGCAATTTTTTAATATTGCCAAGCCAAAGCAGCTGGTATTTCAACCTCCTGGTGAAAAAACTTTCTACCAACATCTAAACGGTAGTATTTTCCTGCATGCGCCGGAGGCCATTACCCATTTAAGCCACATAGATTCGAATAAAATCGCCAAAGCCGCCATTGCCAGAAAGTACATCCGTGACATACTGGAGAAAAGAGAAGAGCAGGCGCTGTTCAGCTGGACGCTATGCGTGTTTCCCACAAAAGCGCTTGCGAAACATGCCCGACTTTCACAGAAGGCCTACACATCTCAAATAATAAAAAGTTGTTTTCTGAACAGACGCTCCCCCATTGATGAATGGGAGCGCATCTTCCATAACGCATCTGAAATAAAAGCGTGGCTCAACAACATGCGGGTTCAGCACTATCATATCGAATCCCAACATATGGACCTTGAGATTACACCAGGCGAAAGCAGAAAATGGATCGGCATCTCCGGCCACAATATTCCCAGTTTTGAACTCTTTCTGTCGCCTGATTGGCGGGGCACCCGGGGTGTATACCATGCCGATCAGCCGTCTTTTAGAAACGGGAATCTCGTAAAGGACATTACGATAAGGTTTAAAAAGGGAAAGGCCGTTGAAATTAAAGCAAAAGAAGGGCTCGCGTTTATCAAAAAGCAGCTATCCATGGATCAGGGTGCCAACAAAGTCGGCGAGTTTTCTTTAACGGACAAACGATTCTCGAAGATCAATCAATTCATGGCCAACACCCTTTTTGATGAAAATTACGGCGGGGCCAACGGTAACTGCCACATCGCTCTTGGTGCCTCGTATTCAGACACCTACGACGGCGACACGTCAACACTCACCAAAAAAATCAAATCAAAACTCGGTTTCAATGATTCAGCCCTGCACTGGGATCTCGTAAATACGGAAAAGAAACAGGTGACAGCCTATTTGAAAGATGGGAAAAAGACGGTCATTTATGAAAACGGGAAGTTTAATTATTAGGATCATCTCCAAAAGAGTTGATCCAAATTAAGGATTCAAGGATTCCAGGG
>JAOZSO010000212.1:0-6134 GCA_029939655.1 Desulfobacterales bacterium | reverse complement strand
CACTATAGCGGAACAGCATCTTCCTTGTAGCTACGGCAACCTCGACAATCGCTCATCTTAGGTCTATGTAAAATCGTAACACGATTTTATTTTTGGAGGGGAAATGATCGAAATTCATCTGTATGGCAAACTGCGTAAGACCTTGCGTGACAATATATATAGGGAAGGCAATGTTCTGCGGTTTTCTCCAGAACCCGGTGAAACCATGGCATCTGTATTGGAGCGTGCAGGTATATCAACGGAAGATATCTACAGTCTCTTTCTGAACGCCAGAATACTCGCTGCCCGTAGCAATATGGTGCGATGGCTTGGATATCAGCAGGTTGGGGCCGATCCTTTGTCCTGGGATCTGAATGTTCCGGTTTCGCCAGGTGATCGAATCGGTGTATTCGGGCGCGACATGGCTGCGCTGGTGGTATGACAATTTACGTTGGTGGCACCAGAAAATTATCAAGCGCCAGCTGGAGTTCCGCCATGGCGGTGGGGTTGGCGGAGAGGCTGCCGGAGAAGGCTTTCAATGCTTTTTCAGCCCGGGCATGATAATCGACATTTGATGTGAATGCTCCCAGTCGAAGCAGGTTCATTGTGGCGATGGCATTGCCGGAAGGCAGGGCACCGTCATGCTTCGGTTTCTCTCTGGCGATCAGGCCTTCGTGGTCGATGCTTGTCATGAAAAATCCACCGTTTTCTCTATCTTCAAAATACCGGGCAAGTATTTTTTCTATTTCAATGGCTTGCCCCAGCCAGTGAATCTCATGGGTCGCTTCATACAGGTCGAGCATACCTGCAATCAGGAAGGCATAGTCATCCAGATAGCCGTTATGTCTTGCGAGGCCATCCATGTAACTCCGTCGCAGCCTCCCATCGGTATAGAGATGATCCAGAATGAACGTTGCAGCCCGGACCGCACTTGCCAGATAGACCGGCTCGTTTAGAACGAAGCCGGCTCTTGCAAATGCCGTTATCATCAAGCCATTCCAGGCGGTGAGGATCTTTTCGTCTCTCAGAGGGGGTGGGCGATGTTCGCGTTCGCTTCGCAACATCTTGAGTGCCTTTTCAATTTGAGAACGCAGGTGATTTTTTTCCAGACCCAAGCGCTTGACCAAATCCTGTATGGATTCAGGGGTGTTGAGGATATATCGACCCTCGAAGTTGGGAAACGAACCGACAGCATGGGTTTCTCTAATCAGGCCGGCAAGATCCGGACCTAACCGTTTCTCGATTTCTTGAGGCGTCCAGGTAAAAAAATATCCTTCTTCCCGGTGTCCTTCGGGTGTCAGACTGTCCGCATCCGTTGCTGAAAAAAAAGCGCCGCCTGGCGATGTCATATCCCGCCGCACATAATGGAGAACTTCCTCGACGATACGCCTGTATTCCGGGTTTCCCGTCACCTGATACCCTTCCAGATAATCCATGACCAGCAAGGCATTGTCGTAGAGCATCTTTTCAAAGTGGGGTACCAGCCATTTTTCATCGGTTGCATAACGATGAAACCCGCCTCCCACGTGGTCATAGAGTCCGCCTGCGGCCATCTTGCCCAATGTCTGTGTGGCCATATTCAGTGCATCGGAATTCTTAAAGCGCCAGAAGTAACGAAAGAGAAAACGGACAGGGAGAGAACTTGGAAATTTCGGCGCACCGCTGAGGCCCCCGTTAACCCGATCAAAGCGGTCATGGTAGGATTGAAACGACTGTTGCATGATAGCTTCACCCGGGATCTGCGCACCGGCATCCGGTGCCAGCAGCTGTTTGACCACATCCGTCAGTTGCTGACTGGTCTGGTTTACCAGGTCCTTACGGTCCTGGTAACTTTCCCTTATTTTTTTCAACAGCGTCAGAAAGCCGATACTCCCTCCGCGGTCACCATCCCGGGCAGGATAATACGTTCCGCCGTAAAAGGGCTTCCTGTCCGGGGTCAACCAAACCGTCATGGGCCAGCCACCCCTGCCTGTGAGTGCCTGAACAGCCGCCATGTATATGGCATCCACATCGGGTCTTTCTTCCCGGTCTACCTTGATAGCGATGTAGTTTTCATTGATGTAGCGGGCGATCTCTTCGTCCTCAAATGATTCTTCTTCCATGACATGGCACCAATGGCAGGTCGAGTAACCCACGGACAGCAGAACCGGGCGATTGAGGGATGCTGCAGTCTGAAACGCCTCGTCGCCCCATGGATACCAGTCGACTGGATTGTGTGCGTGCTGTAGAAGATAGGGACTGGATTCCAGGAACAGGCGATTGGTATATATTGCCCAGCCATCAGGACCCAGATGTTTTGTGCGGGGGGTATAAAAGGGACCCCTTTTCAGTTTCATCTCTGAATATTGCTCAACAAGATTCATTTTTAATCCTTCTGCTCCCGGTAAGACTATGAACGCCGATCGATTCTCGTGCAAGAGCCCTTGCGCATTTTTATCCGGGTTTTCAGGGGAACATGTCGCCATCGGTGCGAAGATGAGTAATCCGGTGATCTGGACGGACAACATGGCAAAATAGCCGCCATTCTTTGCCATGTTGTTTATGCAACTATAGGATTATTTGGCACCGTGTCTGGGCATGTGTGAGAACTCGAATAACTGGATTTCCTTTTCGAGAATAATGCTGTTGCGCTTGATCTGCAGGGGATAGGTGTTCCCTGGATCCGTGCTGAAAAGTCCCCGTTTCAAATCAGCCAGAGACTGTATGGCAAAGTGGTTGAAGCGTGTGATAATATCACCTTTTTCCAGGCCGGACTTTTGAGCGGGGCTTTTATCCACAACACTTTTAACCAGGAGCCCGGTATCATTCTCCTCTACGGAAACGCCCAGTTTCGGTGATCGGATCCCTTCAATCCTGGTGGTTTGCAGCACATAATCTGCGATCCCGCTTTCTATGGTTTCGTCCTGCAGTATGACGGCGGAAGATACCATTTCGCGTCGGTGGAGGCGTTCCGGAATTCCATATCGATACCGCAGGTGGCCATTGCCTGCCAGAACAATCAGTTTTCGGTCGGGAGCTTTCTGGAGGAACTGATAAGCTGTCTCGGCCATTGTCTCATCCCACAATACCTGTGCCTGATAGAAATAATTGAAATCTTTGAGCGCTTCCTGGCCGTTGTGCAAGGCAAAAACCTCTCTCAGGTCATGGGCATAGCGGTTGTCGGAGAAATCAAGACTATCAGGGATGAGGTCTTTGTCTGCAGGGTCAAGCATGTCGATCCCGGATCGAGACACCTGCCGGGTGATTTTCGCAGGTAAATTGAGGGCGATGAGGGGGATGTGATTCTTTTTGATGAAATCGACGATGGGTTTGTAAAGGTGGTAATCGTACCCCCATTCTTCAAAATAGCGGGTCTGTTTGAGGAATACCTGTTCATCGATTTTATCAGAGAGATAGGAATCGATTACGCCCTGAAAGGGTTTTTTGAACATTTCCATGCCGACACCGAAATCAGATCCAGCTTTGTGAAACTGCTGGATAATGTGAAGCTGGTTGATGTGGTGCTCGAACCGATTGTGTTGCTCTCCGACAAAGATGACACGCTTTTCCAGCAAATCCGGAATGATCCTGTCAAGGGTAGGCATTTGATCCGGCATGACGGCCATGGAGGGTGTTCGTTCGAATATGAGGATGCCGTTTTCAGTATCGGCAATCTCCTTGCGGATGTTGCGGCCCTGGTTGAATGCCAGGTCCGAATATGAACCGTAATGGCGCAGCTTTTGTTGTATGGCTTTTGCTTCAGCCTTGTTTGCAACATCAGCCAACAGAATCCGTTGCGCTGTATGGAACGGATTTTTGAATATTCTCAGGTGGACTCCTCCTACCGGCATATCCATCTCCCCGAACAGCATTTTCGAGAGATTACTGTTGGTGCCGGCGATCAGCAGATTGTCTTCATGGAGGTCGGTAATATTTACGTTGTCAGGCGTCATGTAGGTGATATCCGGGATGCCGAGTGCATCAATGAGCGGCTGGAAGTTATCCCTTTCTTCAGGTGAAATAACTGCAATTATATGGGAGCTTCCCAATATGGCAGCCAGTACCGGTGGCGTTTCAGCTTCGGTAAGGTGTCGCATGACATGATACTGTTCATCCAGAACCACTCTGGACGGGAGTGCTGCCAAGGGAAGGTCAATGGATTTTTCAGAAGCTGCCACATGAATTAATTCCACTGATGGGATATTGTCGGTGTAAATGGATATTGGTATCGTCAATGGGAGGGGGTCTGGTTCACGGCTCAGATCGAATGTCAGATGCAGTTTTCCTTTGTTCACGGAAAGGCGGGCGTTCTCGATATCGAGCACGGGAATGTCGGTTCGGGTCAGCCAGGCAGCAAAGGTTTCTTTTAGGGGTATGCCTGCCGCCTCTTCAAATGATGCCTGTATATCCTGCCACGAAGCCCTGCGAAAAAGATGTTGATGGACAAAATTCCGGAGGGCTTTTTGAAATTGATCTCTGCCGAAACGATTTTGGAGCTCATGGAAAAACATGGCCGCCTTGCCGTAGCCGATCACGCTGTCAGATCGGTTTCTGCGGTATTTGAAAGCACCCAGGGGCATGACGGTCTCCGGCCGGATATAGGCTTCATAATCTACCATGATCTGTTTTCGATAGGCAGTGTCCCGACCATCCTCCACGGCAGTGCCATGGTCTGCCAGATAGGTGGTGAGTCCCTCTGCCCAGTTGCCGTGCGTACTGTCGATATAAACAGCATTGCCAAACCATTGGTGAAGTATCTCATGTCCCAGTGAGGTTTTGACGATGAAGGGCAGGCGGACGACATCTTTTCCAAGGAGTGTGAAAGTAGGCAGGGAGATTCCCGTGGGGAGAATATTTTCTACGATGGCAAAGCGACGGTAGGGATAGAATGTCAGCAGTTCCTGGTACTGCTGCAGGTATGCGATGGCATGGCGGATGTAGGTTTCAGCCAGGCCGGCATCCTCTTTAAAAAAGCAGGCTTCAATTTCGATGCCCTGGTAATAGTCTCTCCGAACCGTGAATCGGCTCGAAGCCGCTATATGAACCGCATCTACGGGGTGCTGAAAACGAAACGTATAGGTGGCAATGCTGCCCGATTGTTCTCGATGGATGGTGTCGGCTTCCGACACGGCAACGAATTCGTGTGGGATACTCAGGGTCAGTTGATACTCGGCCAAAGACGATGGCAAGGGGTACCAGTGACCGGTCAAGAAAACATGTTCCGCATCCATGAAGGATCCTGTCATGTCCGTCGAGAAGACCTGGAACGAGATGCGTGTTTCAATACCTTTGGCCACTTTCATAACCATGGTTTTTTCCGATTGCGTTATGATCCTGCCGGAGTGAACGGTGAGATTGCGAAGGTTCGCTATGCCAAGGGTTACTTCTCTGTCACGCTGCGATGATATGCGTGCGGTGCCGGAAATGACCTGCCGGACGGGATCGATATGGACATCCAGCGCATAGCGCAAATCTGCGCACAGACCATTTGCAGGTATTGTGAGAAGACAAGCGAGTATCAGTTTTTGTATCGTCGGCATGGGTTTGTTTTTACGATTTTATTTCTTGAAGAATTTCAATGTGCCGGTATTCTTCGTCTATGATCTGGTCGAGGTTTTCGAGAACATCTTGATCTTTGATAAAGGTTCGTAGCAATTCATAGAACAGGATGCCGTCTTTTTCGAATTCGATAAAAATATCGATGAGTTTCTGCATGTCATCCACGCCGGGGAAATCGATGTCTTGCAGCGTAAAGCTCTGTCCGCCGATGAGATCGTGCAATACATCACTGTTCATCTCGTCCACGGCAATCCTATTGTTATGCGTGGGAAGATCTGCTTGCAGTTGCATGAACCACTTGGCGTGACGGGCTTCCTCATCCGCCATCCAGATCAATTGTTTGGTCAGGTCCGGGTTCGCCAACCCATGGGCAGCCTGGCGATAGACGGCTTCGCCATTTTGTTCTATCTTCAGTGCAATGTCCAGTATTTCCTTGGATGTAAACATAGATTTTTACTCCTATACGTAACCAAAAAAAGAAAAACTTCTTGATATTCAAGATTCAGGAATTAAAGTTATAAAATCGTTGTACGATTTTATAAACATATTTGATTTCGAACGAAATGGCAAAAAGAACTTTATGATGGACAGAGGAATGATTGGATGAGAAAACTCAT
>JAOZSO010000211.1:0-6135 GCA_029939655.1 Desulfobacterales bacterium | reverse complement strand
ATAAAATGGTTAGTACCTGTATATGAATGCACTCGTCAAACGATTTGTTCAGTCACACCCGGTTGCTCAAAAACGACTATGGCTTGATTTAACACGAGAAATAAACTATTTCAAATAGATGGCGAAAAATAACACTCAAACAGAAACAGTGCAGGATCGGCAGGGGACATTGGGTACCTTCTCCGGTGTCTTTACACCCAGCGTCCTCACGATTTTGGGTATTATCCTCTTTTTACGGCTCGGCTATGTGGTGGGGAATGCCGGCTTAGGAAGAGCGCTGGTTATCCTGGTTCTGGCCAACAGCATATCTATTTTGACCAGCATTTCTCTTTCCGCTATTGCCACCAATATCAAAGTAAAAGGTGGCGGGGACTATTACCTGATTTCAAGAACCCTTGGTCCGGAATTTGGCGGTGCCCTGGGAATCGTTCTTTTCTTGGCCCAGTCGGTTTCCATCGGCTTTTACTGTATCGGCTTCGGGGAAGTTTTGGCCCAGATGCTTCCGTTATCGAATTTTGGGCCTTATGGGCCGCAGCTTGTGGCGGGTGGTGCGGTTATTTTTCTTTTTATATTCGCATGGCTGGGTGCTGACTGGGCCACACGCTTTCAGTATGTGGTCATGGGCATCCTGACTGCCGCTCTTATATCTTTTTTTTGGGGTGGCATCATGCACTGGGACGCCACAAATCTGGCGCAGAACTGGCGAGGACCCTTGGATGGGCCAGGTTTCTGGATTCTTTTTGCTATTTTCTTCCCGGCAGTGACAGGATTTACCCAAGGCATCAGCATGTCCGGCGATCTGAAAGATGCGGGAAAGAGCCTTCCGTTGGGCACGTTCCTGGCGGTGGGCATTTCCATTGTGGTCTATTTTCTAGCGGCTGTTATCTTTTCGGCATCGCTACCACAATCGGTTCTCAGAAGCGACTACACGGCCATGAAAGTCGTGGCCACATTCGGCTTCCTGGTTACAGCCGGTGTGATTGCGGCAACCCTTTCTTCTGCCATGGCATCCTTTTTAGGAGCTCCCAGGATTTTGCAATCTCTGGCTTCAGATCGTATTTTTCCTTTCCTTCTTCCCTTTGCAAAAGGAGAAGGTGCCACCAACAATCCCAGAAGAGGCGTGCTGCTGGCAAGCGGTATCGCCATCGCCACCATTGGGCTTGGTAATCTTAACGTCATTGCACCGATTGTTTCCATGTTTTTTCTGATATCCTATGGACTTCTCAACTATGCAACCTATTACGAAACCCGTGCGGCCAGTCCTTTTTTTCGGCCACGGTTCAAATGGTATGATGGTCGTCTGAGCCTTTTAGGCGGATTGTCGTGCCTGGGTGTGATGCTGGCCATCGATATCTCAGCGGGATTAATTTCTGTTGCCGTACTTTTTTCCATCTACCAGTACCTGCATCGCACGGCCGGTCCGGCCCGATGGGCGGATGGGAAACGATCCTATCACCTGCAACAGGTGCGGGATCACCTCCTGGCAGCAGCCGCAGAACCCGAGCACCCCAGAGATTGGCGGCCCCAGCTGCTCCTGTTTTCCGATAGATCTGAAAAAAGAGCCCCTTTACTGACCTTGGCCGCCTGGATTACGGGAAATACCGGTCTGATTACGGTTGTTCAGGTTATTGAAGAACGTGGAGCAAAGGCAATCAAGCTGCAGAAAGAGACTGAAAAGAAGCTGGAAAAGGAAATCGCTGCTTATGAAATGGGTGCGTTCCCACTGGTGGTGTCGGCATCGAACTTTGAGCAGGGGGTCGACATGCTGGTTCAGACCGCAGGCATTGGACCTTTACACACCAATACCATCCTGTTTGGATGGCTGTCCAAGGAAACCAGCCAAAAGCCGCATATCCGGAAGACTCTATATGACAAACGATTAAAACGGGTTTTTAAACAGGGACGCAATATTATTGTACTGGATGTGAAAGAGGGTCGATGGGAAGAAATGCTGTTGGTCCCGGAAACTGAGCGTCGAATCGATGTATGGTGGTGGGATGATGCAACCGGCCGTCTGATGTTGCTGCTGGCGCATCTGATTGCCCGGTCAAAAGATTGGGACGATGCCAGGATTCGGGTTTTGACCGCTGAAAAGAAAACGGATGCGGTAGGACCTGTTGAGAATTTGAAGACATTTCTGGATGATGTCCGTATTGATGCTGAACCGGTGGAACTCGAAATGGTCGATGCTGGAACGGTTGAACAGCAATCAGGTGATGCATCGCTGGTCCTGATGCCACTTCAAATCAAGGGAGATCGTTCTCTGGGTCCGTTTGGTGAACCTGTTGAGAATATTATCAACCGCCTTCCTTCCGTGGCCATGGTCCTGGCAGCTGAGGACATCGACCTCGAGGCCGAACCGGAAGAAGGGAAAGCAGGTGAAATGGCGTCTGCTTTGGACCAGTTGGCAGACACAGAAAAAAAGGCCCAGAAAGCAGAAAAGGAGGTTGAAAAGGCCTCACGGTCTTTGGATGAAAACCTGGCCCAGCTTTCAGAGGTAGAAAAATCTGAAACAGAGCCTTCCAAGGTTCACAAAATGCGCAGCGAGGTGTTTGATGCGGAGGCCGCAGTCGAGAAAGCGGTCAGAAAGGCTGCCAAGGCAGAGGCCAAAATCCGGTATGCCGCCCAGGAAGCCGTAGACACCGGGGCAAAACTGCCGGATGAACTGTCACAAGATTTAGCCTCTTCAGATGACTCAAAAGGCAAATTGCCAAAACTGCCATAGCTTGACACCATAGTAGTACATCGTTACTTTAACCTATGTGAAATAACCAGTTAAAGAATCCATATGAAGGAGCGTGTTATGCCGAAGGCTGACATTCCTGTCGTCAAAAAATCACTGTTTTCATGGATATTTCCCGGCAACGTCAAGTTGCAGCTGATGCTGCTGTTGATTATCACCATCATGGTATTTGCCAGGGTGTTACCGCTCGAATTACAGAGAAGTATCGTGAACGAAGCCATCAATCTAGGCAATATTGAAAAGTTGTTTATCTATTGTGGTATCTATTTAGTGGCTGTCGTTTTTGCCAGCGGCCTGAAGTATCTGACCAATGTGATTCAGACCTTGATTTCCGAGCGTACCACCGCTCGCATGAGAAAGGATCTCTACTATCATATATTGACGCTGCCATTGGGTTTCTTCAGAAAGACTCAGCCGGGCCTGGTGGTGAATGCCCTTACGACCGAGTTGACATTACCGGGGAACTTTGTGGGATTGTCCATCGCAGCACCCGTGACCAATCTAATGACCTTGCTGGCCTTTGCCGGATATCTATTATGGTTGAACTGGTTGTTGGCGTTGGTATCGCTCAGTATCTACCCCATTGTCATTTTCCTCGTACCGATGCTGCAAAAGCGCGTAAACCGAGCCAACAAGAAGCGGGTGGATGCATCCAGGAACTTTTCGTCCCGGATTGCCGAGTCGGTGTCCGGTATCCATGAAATTCAGGGCAATGGCGCCCATGCAATTGAAAATAGTAAATATGATAGAATCGTTGATAACCTGTTGAAAATAAGAATCGTCTGGAGTTTGTATCGGTTCGGCATCAAATCTTTAAACGGCTTTTTTTCCAGCCTGGGACCTTTTCTGGTATTTATACTGGGTGGTTGGCTGGCCATTAAAGGGCAGTTGGAGCTTGGTGCACTGATGGCGTTTGTTTCCGCCCAGGAAAAGTTGTTTGATCCATGGAAAGAACTGATAGAGTTTTTTCAGGTATACAAGGACGGTTCTGTTATTTATACAAGGACGATGGAAACTTTTGATGTGGAGCCTGACTTTGTTCTCGAAGCCGATGATCGGGAACCACTGGAACTGAGTGGAAGAATTGAGGCTAAGAACCTATCTTTTGTAACCGAGAGCGGTATCAGCCTGATCGACAACATCAATCTCTCACTGGAACAAGGTGAACACATGGCATTGGTGGGGTTTTCCGGCAGCGGTAAAAGTACCCTGGCAGCATGCCTGGGTCAGCTCTACAAGCATACCAGCGGGAAGATCCAGATTGGGGATCAGGATATTGCCGAACTTACCAAACGAGATATCGTGAATAATGTCGGTCTGGTTGCTCAAAACCCTTTTATATTCGATGGAAATATCGAGGAGAATATTCTGTATTCATGCGAGGCCAGACTGGGTAAAAGTGGGAAAGATGCCGGCGACAGCTTACCGACACTGGATGATATCATCGCGATACTTCATCAAACCGGTCTATTTGTGGATGTATTGCGGTTTGGTCTAAATACGGTTCTGGTGCATGATCACGATAAGGACCTGGTGGACACTCTCGTTCGTGTAAGAATGGCCTTCCAACAGACATTTGGTGAAGAGTTGGCCGATTATGTGGAGTTTTTCGACCAGGAGCGATATCTCCATTATTCCAGTATCGCTGAAAATTTGACCTTCGGCACGCCCAACCAGGCATCTTTTTCCGATTCAAATCTCTGTCGTAATCCCTATTTTCTTAAATTTCTGGATGAGGCGGATTTAACCCGTCCGTTGCTGAGTCTTGCTGTCGAACTGGTGAAACAGTCGGTGGATATTTTGAGAAATCTGCCGCAGGATGCCATTTTTTTCAATCAAAGCCCTATTCAACCGTCAGAGCTGGATGATCTCATTTTTTTGGTCGACACGATTAAAAAGAAACGGCTGCATGATTTTTCCGATATGGATCGTCAAAAATTCCTGGATATTGTGCTGCGTTTTATACCAGGTGTCCATAAAATGGTATCCATGCCACAGATGCTGGAAAGCCTTATCCTGGAAGGCCGGTCGCTATTTCGCAAAAAAATCATGGAAGATGATCCTGGCGTTTATACCTTTTACCATATGTCCGAATACATTTTTTCCCAAACAATTCTGAGCAATATCTTTTTTGGCAAAACCACCACGACCCATACAGCTGCACAGGAACGCATCGATCAGAGCATTATTCAGCTTCTTGTTGAAGAGGATCTTCTGGAGCGGATAATCGAAATAGGCATGCATTATGATGTGGGCAGTAAGGGGGACAATCTTTCGGGTGGGCAAAGGCAGAAACTGGCCATTGCAAGGGCTTTTCTAAAAAACCCCCGGATATTGATCATGGACGAGGCAACCTCGGCCCTGGACAATAGGTCTCAGGCACGAATTCTCAACCTTTTGGAGACACGCTGGAAGAAAAAGAGCACCTTGATTTCCGTGGTGCATCGCCTGGATACGATTCAAAACTTTGATAAGGTTGCGGTGATGAAGGCGGGAAAAATCCTTGAAATGGATACATACGACAACCTCATGGAACGGAAAGGAACGCTATATGAGCTCGTTGGAAACAAATAAACTGACTACAGCATGCGAGTTGGATCAGAACCTCGAACTATTGAGACAAACGTATCTCTTCTCGGCTATCCCCCTGGAGACTTTGAAGGTGTTTGCCTATCTTTGCAGTAGAGAAAGATTCAAAGAAGGAGAGTACCTGTTTCGTCAGGGAGAGGACGACGGCCAGGCTTTTTATATTATCAGCGGCCTTGCTGTGCTGGAAAGAGAAGAGGAGGGTCTCATCGGGGAAATTCGTCAATGTGGTGAAGAAGAATTCTTGGGAGGATTGTCCCTGATGGGCTCGATGCAGCGCTTGTTTTCTCTGAAGGCGGTATCGGAAATGAACTGTCTTATTCTTGCCAGGGAAAAATTTTCGCGTACGTTGTCCCAGTTTCATGATCTCATGCCCAGTTTTTTCAAAGCGCTGGTGGGTGGTATCGACGGATGGGAAAAAGGATTTCTGTCAAGGCGCACAGATCAACGGGATGAATGCCTGCAGCATTTAGGTGTCAGCTTGCTATAGGCAGGGCATCGATCACCGGTGGCAGATCAATCTCATTAATTTTCGCTCTCTTACCATATTGAAAGAAAATGTCGAAATTCGATATTTCTTGTTCGAAATTCTGCGGTTCGTTTTGAACAAAGCTTTCGTTATTCTCATTGGGCGATAGGCCTCTTGGCTGAAATGCTGCCAACAGAAAAATATTGGTCCCGGGAGATCAGACCCTCGCTGTTGATATGAGACGGATGATATGTTACTTCTGTTCCAAAGATGTTATTTTGGGAAGGTGAAGGAAGATGGCCAAGAAATTTTATTCCTTTGAGCTGAAAAACGATCA
>JAOZSO010000210.1:0-6144 GCA_029939655.1 Desulfobacterales bacterium | reverse complement strand
AAAAATACTATCTCTGTTCCATTCCGTACTATATGTTATCAAGGCTTGATGACGTTATTGAAGGTTTTGTTTTAAAGTGTAAACCCTGAAGATTTTTTCTCTTAAGCTAGGACATATCGTTGCCATGAAGAAATATTTTTTTACTGTTCTTCTTTTACTGGGGATATCTTTTTTAGGCTGGCAGATCTATCAACATCTAAACAGTGATAAAAAAGTCGTCAAGCGTCAGCGAAAAAAGGTACCTGTTGCAGTTGAAATCGCACCTATTCGGCAAGCAACGGTTCAGGATATTGGCCGGTACAGCGGCTCGTTGTACCCCAACGCGGCATTTATCATGGCCCCCAAAATTGCAGGGCGACTTGAAAAAATATGGGTCAATATTGGCGACAAACTTCAAAGCAGACAGTTGATAGCTGTCCTGGATGACGCGGAATACAAACAGCAGGTCAGCCAGGCCAAGGCTGAACTCGAAGTCGTGCGGGCCAATCTCCTGGAACAGGAAAATGCCCTGGAAAACGCCAAACGGGAATATGAGCGGGCTGTTGCCTTGAGAAAAAAAAAGATTGCCTCTGAATCGCAACTGGATGCATCCTTATCCGATCTGAATGCCCAGGAGGCAAAATTGAAAGTGGCCATTGCCAGGGTAGCCCAGAACGAGGCTGCCATGAGGGTTGCCAATGTGCGTCTCGAGTACACCCAAATTCATATGCCAGACAATAACAGTGCCGGATATCGGGTAGTCGGAGAGCGATTTGTGGATGAGGGTGCCATGCTGGCAGCCAATACGCCGATCGTTTCCATTATCGATATTGGAAAGCTTATCGCCGCCATTCATGTCATCGAGCAGGACTATCCCAAAATAAGTGTTGGCCAGAAGGCCGTGATTTCAACCGATGCATTTCCGGATCGTTCATTTTCTGGAAAGGTGGTTCGAATTGCACCGATCCTGAAAGAAAAATCCAGAGAAGCCAGGATCGAAATAGAAATACCCAATCCCCGGAAGATCTTAAAACCAGGCATGTTTGTCCGGGCTCAAATTCAGTTCGAAAAATATGAAAATGCTACCGTGGTTCCGACCGCTGCCGTAATCAAACGAAACACTTTACAAGGTGTCTTTATTGTCGACCCAGATGGGAAAACCGCAAGGTTTGTTCCGGTTACACTCGGCATTGTGGACAGTAAAATATCTGAAATACGCACACCCGCCATGGTCGGTTCAGTGGTTGTTTTGGGACAGCACCTTCTGGAAGATGGCGCTTCTATCATCATTCCCGACAACCAGGCGACAGATAAACAGCCTGCAAAAGACACAAAAACTCAACTGTAAAAGGACAAACGAACCCTACGGAAGCATCCATCATGAACGTCTCCAGTTTTTCCGTTAAACGTCCTGTGCTGACCATCATGGCATCCCTGATTGTTATTATCATCGGAGCCATTTCGCTGACGCGGCTTTCCGTTGATCTTATGCCGGACATCACGTATCCGACATTGAGTATCTCCGCTGGATACGAAGACGCCAGCCCCGAGGAAGTTGAAGAACTTATCACCATCCCTATCGAGGAAGCCATGAGTGCCGTCCCCGGTGTCGATGAAGTCACATCGGTTTCAGCCGAGGGACAAAGCAGCGTACGGGTCTCCTTCGCCTGGGGAACCGATTTGAATGAAGCCGCCAATGATGTCCGGGACCGTCTCGACCGTGTCTTACGTCGTCTCCCTGAAGAAGTAGAGCGTCCCCGATTGCGGAAGTTCGATCTCGCCGCTTTCCCCATACTCATTCTGGGTGTGTCCAGTAATTTGGACCCGATACATGTCAGACAGCTCATTGATGACCAGGTAAAAAACCGTATTGAAAAAATTCCCGGTGTCGCATCTCTGGATATTCGTGGTGGCCTGGACCGTGAGATCCATGTAAATCTGGATTCAGAAAAGATGAAGGCCCTGGGGCTTCCCATCGATCAGATCTTGAGACGTCTTAAAGAAGAAAACATTAACTTGCCTGCCGGGACCATTGAGCAGGGTTTGCAGGATGTCACCATCCGGACACGCGGTATCTACAACAACCTGGATGAGCTGAAAAATACGGTCGTGGCCATCAGGGACGGTGTTCCTATCCAGCTGAAAGAGATTGCCGGTGTGGAGGATGCCTGGGAAAAAGTGAGTCGAATCGTCCGGGTAAACAATAAACCCGGGATTCGAATGTCCGTCAGCAAGCAATCCGGGAAAAACACCGTAGAGGTCGCCAAGGGTGTGCTGCAGGAGATCGAACGCATCAACCGTGATCTCCCCCAGATCCAGATTGTCACGATCATCGACTCATCCGACTATATCAAGCGCTCTATCACGAATATCGGCACCATCATTCTTTATGGCGGAGCCCTGGCCATATGTGTGCTCCTGTTTTTTCTTAGAAACATTCCCAGTACGGCCATCATCGCTACAACGATTCCTATTTCGATTGTCGCCACCTTTGCACTGATGTACTTCAACGGTTTTACCTTGAACCTGATGACCCTTGGTGGTCTGGCGCTTGGTGTCGGCATGCTGGTGGACAATGCCATCGTGGTACTGGAAAATATTTATCGACTCCGGGAATCGGGTGAAGATCGAATTTCAGCGGCCATAAAGGGCAGTCAGGAAGTGACCGCCGCCGTCATTGCCAGTACGTTGACGACACTGGCCGTGTTCTTGCCGCTCATTTTTATCCGCGGTATGTCAGGGATCATGTTTGAACAGCTTTCGTATGTGATCGGTTTTTCTCTGATCTGCTCCCTGGCGGCGGCACTGACACTCGTTCCCATGCTTGCAGCCCGTATCCGATTGCCCATATCTTCAAGAAACGAATCAGGAAATTCAACTGGCGGATGGTTTTTTCAAATAAGCGCAAGCTTTTTTCAGCAGTTGGAAGATGCCTATACAAGTGTTCTTGGATTTGCCCTCAACCATCGCATTCTGATCGTTGGCAGCGCATTTCTACTACTCGGCGGCAGCCTTTTTCTGATCCCCTATGTCGGTGTTGAACTGATGCCGGCATCCGATGAGGGGGAAGTAAGGGTCAATGCCGAAATGGCCGTCGGGACGCGGCTCGAATTGATGGACCGTGCTTTTCAAAAAATCGAAAAGATCGTCTATGAGGCAGTACCTGAAATTGACAACACCGTATCCTTTCTGGGCGGTTCCAGCTGGCGCGCCAGAGGTTCCAATACCGGTTCCATGCGTATTGCTTTAAAGCCACTCAAAGAGCGCACGCGATCCAGTGATGAAATTGCAGCCGACCTTCGTAAAAAACTCAGCCTCATTCCCGGAACCAAAATCCGTACGCGGGCGGGAGGGGGTCTCTTTATCCTTCGCATGGGCACCGGTGGTACAGAACGGGTTCAGATAGAAGTACACGGATATGATCTCGAAACATCCAATGAATTGGCACTACGTGTAGAAGAGGTCATCATAGACATACCCGGCATCACCGATACCAGAATCAGCAGGGAAACCGGAACACCTGAAGAACTGATTATCGTCGATCGTCAAAAGGCCGCCGCCATGAAGCTGACAATATCCAGTATTGCCAACATGCTGCAAACCGTTCTATCCGGAACTTCAGCAGGCAATTACCGGGAAGGCGGGAGCGAATTTCGCATACGTGTCAAGCTCGCGGACAAGGGGAAAAATGAATTAAGGGACATCCTTGACCTTCCCGTTACCAACACCGACGGTGAACAGGTGGTTCTTAGAAACGTGGTACAGGTTCACCCGAGACGGGGGCCGGTTCTGATTGAGCGTAAAAGCCAGGAGCGTGTGACCTAC
Source organism: Desulfobacterales bacterium (assembly GCA_029939655.1). Classification (GTDB taxonomy): domain Bacteria; phylum Desulfobacterota; class Desulfobacteria; order Desulfobacterales; family B30-G6; genus B30-G6. The sequence continues at coordinate 2,340 of JAOZSO010000210.1, read as the reverse complement.
GTAACTGCCAATACCCGTGGTCGGGACATGGGTTCCATCCTGGGGGATATTCGAAAGGGCTTACAGTCCGTACCCATACCAAGGAATTTTACTATCATTTTTGGCGGAGATTACGAAGAACAACAAAAAGCCTTTCGGGAGTTGTTGATCAGTTTTGTACTGGCGATCATTCTGGTCTATATGGTGATGGCATCTCTTTATGAATCGCTGCGCTATCCTTTTGTTGTGATGTTTTCTGTGCCCATGGCCGCCATCGGTGTCATATTCATGCTCTTTTTTACCCATACAACCTTCAACATTCAGTCATACATCGGTTGTATCATGCTGGGTGGTATCGTTGTGAACAATGCCATCTTATTGGTGGATCATATCAATCTTCTTCGCCGCCGTGATGGATTCCCTCTTCGGGAAGCCATTGAAGAAGCCGGGAGAAGGCGTCTTCGACCCGTTCTCATGACCGCCTCGACAACCATACTGGCCATGACACCATTGGCAATGGGTTTGGGTGAAGGGGGAGACGCCCAAGCACCCATGGCCAGGGCAATTATTGGAGGACTGATCAGTTCGAATCTGATTACACTGATTATACTTCCCGCTATCTATACTTTAGTTGAAGGAAAGAAACTCAGCAAGGAATCCATGTGAAAACAATGAACAGATTTAAGAAAAGAATCGGTTTTATCCTTATTTTAGTGGTTGCTACACTTCCCATGTCCTGCATATTCATGGGGTATGATAAAAAATCAGGAGATACGAGTCTTTCCCCATACCCCGATGACATGGATGTTTATTCACCAGATGAACTTGTGATTGAGAATGCCGGGGAGGGATCACTTCCCGATAGCGGGCCACTTCGGATAACTTTGAACGACGCCATTCTGAGCGCCATGGAAAACAATCCCTCACTCATTGTGGAACGATTCAATCCCTCAATCCAGAAAACCTTTACGGACGAGGAACGGGCGGTGTTCGACCCGGTTTTAGGTGGGGAAATTTCCGCAGGACGAAATGACGTTGCGAACCAGGGCATCACGGGCCGCGGCACTATAGATACGACCACGGATGTCTACGCGGGCACTATCTCTCTCAAAGAATACTTTCCCACGGGTACCTTTATGGAACTGGGATTCTCCAGTAGCGTCACAGATGTAGATCGATCTGACGATCCTTATGCAAAAGCACGGGTGGGTTTATCGGTTACACAGTCCCTGCTGCGCGGGTATGGCACCGAGGTAAATGAGGCAAGGATTCAACAATCGAGACTGGAAACAGCCATCAGCATTTACGAATTGAGGGGATTTAGTGAAACCCTGGTTGCCCAGGTCGAAAATGCCTATTGGGACTATGCCCTGGCCCAGCGAGAAATCGAGATTGTTGAGGAGTCCTTGAAACTTGCCAATCAGCAACTTGTCGAGACCGAGGAGATGATTCGCGTGGGTGTAATGGCAGAGGCCGAGCTTGCTGCTGTTCAGGCTGAGGTGGCTGTCCAGAAGCAGGCCTTGATCAATACAAAAAGTGCGCTGGAGTCGAACCGGATTATCCTGCTGCGTCTTTTAAATCCACCGGGGGAATCCTTCTGGAATAGAGAGGTTTCTATTGTACGTCCCCCGGCGCTGCCGGAAGCTGAACTCGACGATATAGAGGAGCACGTAGCCGTCGCCAAACGCATGCGACCGGAAATAAATCAGGCCAAACTGGACATCCAGAGACAAGAGCTCGAAGTTGTTCGTACCAAAAACGGAATGCTCCCTGTAATGGATTTGTTCATCAATCTGGGGAAGACCGGATATGCGGATTCTTTTTCAGGCGCCGTGGACGATTTGCCTGGGGATAATTATGATGTGCTTGTGGGTCTCAACTTCGAACAACCCATAAGAAACCGCAGCGCCAAGGCACAGCGTAGAAGATCGCTTCTCAAGAAGAACCAGGCGGAAAAAATATTGGAAAATCTGTTCCAATTGGTTGAACTGGACATACGCAACGCATACATCGAGGTCAATCGAACCAGGGAACAGATAGCTGCCAGTGCGGCCACAAGAAAATTTCAGGAAGAAAAATTACGCATTGAAACCGAAAAATTCCGCGTGGGCCGTTCCACAAATTTGCTTGTCGCACAGGCTCAAAGGGATCTTCTGCTTAACCGTATCAATGAAGTGAATACGGTTGTCAGCTATCTCAAGGCGCTTACCAGTTTCTACCGCCTGGAGGGCTCCCTTCTCGAGCGAAGAGGGATTACGGCTCCCGGCAGGAAACCTGTCGATGATCCCAGGTAAAACTCTTGCCTAAGGGGATAGAAGGGTATCAAGGAACAATTGCAGATCTCTGGCATATCTCAGGATT
>JAOZSO010000209.1:4048-6144 GCA_029939655.1 Desulfobacterales bacterium | reverse complement strand
AGAAATGAGCCATATCAATCTTTTGCAAGCTTTATCCGATAATATTTTGATCGATCAAGACAAATGCACTTTCTGCGGTATTTGTGTGGATACCTGTATTCTTGATAACCTGAGATTGCAGTTAGCCCCCTGCCGGCAAGCTTGTCCGTTAGAGGTTAATATTCAGGGATATGTGCAGCAAATTCTGCGGAGAGAAGACGATCAAGCCCGCGAAACATTACGAGACAAATTGATCTTTCCCGAAATATTGGGAAGAATTTGTACTCACCCCTGCGAAACAAATTGTCACCGTCTTAAAATGAGCGGCGAAGCGGTATCCATTCGATCTCTGAAGCGCTATCTGACCGAAAACCAGGACCCATCGAAAACCCCATTTCCAGAAATAAAAGCCGACTCCGGCCGCAAAGTGGCCGTGATTGGATCCGGTCCGGCAGGGCTGCAGGCCGCCTATGATTTGCGAATTAGCGGGCATCAAGTGACCGTCTATGAATCTCAACCTGAACCGGGTGGCATGATGCGTTGGGCAATACCTGAATTTCGCCTGCCTTTAGCGGTCTTTCAACGTGAGATAGAGCTGATTGATAAGATAGGCGTTGATTTTAGATGCAATACGACCATTGGCAAAGATCTCAGCATTACACAACTCAAAAACGATTATAATGCCAGTATCATTGCTACCGGCTATGGAAATTTCGCTAAACTGGACATTGAAGGTCAAAATGCCCAAGGTGTCTATTATGGATTACCGTTTTTATCAGCTGTCAGAAATGATAAAGCGCCTGAAATTACCGGCAGGACAGTGGTCATCGGCGGCGGTGACGTAGCCGTAGATGCAGCCCAAACCGCTTTGCGGCTTGGGGCCGAGTCGGTAACGATTGTCAGTCTCGAAAAAAACGACGAGTTGCCTGCCTCCCCGGAAGCTGTTGAAAGTGCGGTCAAGGAGAGAATTAAGCTTGAATGCTCCTGGGGGCCTGTACGAATTTTGACTCAAAACGGCGGCGTCAGCGGAGTACAGCTTCAACGCTGCATAGCTGTTTTCGATGGGCAGAATCGTTTCAACCCTGTGTTTGATGATTGTGAATTGAATGACATCATTGCCGAAACGGTCATCATCTGTATAGGGCAGTCTCGCGACAACACCTGTTTGAATGGTTTGGAAGCGTCGAAAATTGTTAATGGAAATCAAATAATTGCTGATCCTTTAACGCTTCAAACAACAGATGAGACCATTTTTGTGGCTGGAGATTTCTATAGCGGACCTTCTTCCGTTGTTTCCTCCATGGCAAGCGGACGAGAAGCAGCCGAATCGGTAAATCGCTTACTTAAAGGTGAACACCTTCAATATGGTCGCAATTACCGAGGTCCTTTCGAGATGGAATTTAATATTGATACTACGCGAGGATCAGATAAAAATCGCGCTTCCCTTCAACTTCGAGATTACATGGGCAAAGGCGATTTTAACGAAATTGAAAAGGGTTTGTCGCAAGAGGCTGCATGCGATGAGGCGTCCCGATGCTACTCCTGCGGTGTGCCTTACGGAAAATATCGAACATGCTGGTTTTGTCTGCCTTGCGAAGTGGAATGCCCAAATGATGCCTTAAGAGTTGAGATTCCTTACTTGCTTCGATAAAATGACCTTAAAAAAGGGGTTGCACGTGGCTAAGACGAGCAGCGACGATCCCGATGCCGGTCGGTGTTGCTTCGTATGGCGTGATCGGTTATTTCTGCGGTCCAAAGTACCCTCCAAGGGTATTACCTTGTAATAATACTATCCGTCGGATTAGTATGTTGATGATAAAGTGCCGACAGTTCAGCCTCAGCATGTAAATAGAGGATTCTATGTTGCAACAACAATTGCAGAAATATTTTGGGTTCAATGCCTTTATAAAGGGCCAGGAAGATGTCATCAATAAGGTGCTGGCTCGTCAATCCGCGGCAGCCATTTTCCCCACCGGCGCCGGAAAATCTCTTTGTTATCAACTTCCGGCCATGTTATTGCCCGGACTGACCCTGGTGGTGTCTCCCCTGTTGTCTCTGATGAAAGATCAACTTGATTTTTTACTGGCAAACAAAATTCCGGCCGCGCGCCTGGATTC
>JAOZSO010000209.1:0-4038 GCA_029939655.1 Desulfobacterales bacterium | reverse complement strand
AGCCAAAAACGGCGCATTAAAAATTCTGATGATTTCGGTGGAACGGTTCAAAAATGAACGATTTCGTTCCCATCTGCAAAAAATGAAACTCTCTCTTTTCGTTATTGATGAAGCCCATTGTATCTCCGAATGGGGACATAATTTTCGACCGGAATATTTAAAACTGCCTGCTTATCAAAAAGAATTCGGAATAGATCAAACACTATTGCTTACCGCGACGGCAACCAAGCAGGTCAGAAAAGACATGTGTGCCAAATTCAATATTCTCGAAGAAAATGTCTTTGTGACCGGATTTTATCGGGATAATCTCTTTTTGCAAATAACACCAACAGAGAATGCTGAAAAAAAGAACCGGCTGCTTCAAAGAATTAAAAAGACACCCCAAGACCCTACCATTGTTTATGTTACCCTGCAGAAAACAGCCGAAGAGGTTGCGGAATTTCTTTGTCAAAATAAAATAAATGCGCGTCCGTATCATGCCGGTATGGAAACCGAGAAACGGGAACGGATCCAAAACGAATTCATGGAGGGGACCCTGGACTGTGTCGTTGCCACCATTGCTTTTGGAATGGGCATCGATAAAAAGGACATTCGCCGGATCATTCATTATGATTTGCCCAAATCCATCGAAAACTACAGTCAGGAAATCGGACGTTCCGGACGGGATGGAATCCCTGCTACCTGCGAAGTGTTGGCCAACCGGGACAACATTCATGTTTTAGAGAATTTTATTTACGGTGACACACCGGAGAAGTCTTCTATCCGTCAATTGCTTCAGACCATAAACGAGAACAAGGGCTTTATCTGGGAAATAAAAGAAACAAGACTTTCGAACGACCTGAATATCAGACTTTTGCCTTTGAAAACATTGCTGGTTTACCTGGCAATGGAAGGAATTATTCGACCTAAGCTGACTTATTTTGACGAATATTCTTTCCGGTATAAGACCGGGCCATCAGATATTATCAACCGTTTCAAAGGAGAAAGACATCAGTTTGTTGCCACGGTCATGAACCATTGCCATACCCGGAAAATATGGTCAACAGTTGATATCCCGTCAATTCTGAACAATTATGATACGGATCGGCAGCGGATAATTGCTGCGCTGGAATACTTTGAGGAGAAGCACTGGATCGAGCTCCAGTCCAGACAGTCAGTTGACGTATACGATATTCTGACGCAGGCGTTTCATGTCGATGACATGGCTGAAAAAATGGTTGCGTTGTTTAAAAAGAAGGAGCGCCTTGAGATTCAAAGAATACACACGATGATACGGTTTTTTGAAAGCGATGCCTGTATCAGCAGGCAACTGGCCGGATATTTTGGAGAATATCTTGAACAAGAAAGTTGTGGGCATTGCTCCTTCTGTAAAAGTGGAAAGGCGGTTCTGAAAAACACGTCTGCATTAAAGCCTTTGACCCATTTTAATTTTGACGAGGTTAGCGGAGAATTTATTCGGGTTGTCGGAGAGCGGTTTAGCGAGGTAAATTTAACGAAGTTCCTTTGTGGCATTTATACGCCGGTTTTCTCGAAGCTGAAAATAAAAAAACTGCCTTATTTCGGCATTCTTGAAAAGCATCCCTTTTTGGAAGTCAAAAACTGGATTACGGATAACAATACAGGACAGGGCTGATTTTACCCCATAGTTGCAAAAGCCGGAGGGCTTCAGAGCCAAGGCGTCTGAGGGTGGGCATCGACTGAGCTCAGCCGAAGTCAAGTCGTAGTTTTTTACTTCGAACCCTCAGCAACGCAGGATCTGAAGTTCTCCGGCTTTCCCGCAAGGGTAAACAACATGGCAAAATCGACGCCATCCTTAGAGTTCACCTGGGGGAATATCCAGAAATAGGCGCTATCGCAACGGTATTGTATATAATAACAGCTTATTATCTATAATTTGCCATGTTGTTTATGCAACTATGGGGTTTAGAAGGAATGGGGATTCGCAGGGCGTTTTGAAGTGATCGATTGCCTCAACCGCAAAATAAAATAACCTATTGAGAATAAATAGCCGGGCAGGTAAAGCCACCAGGCAAAAGGGTTCGGAAGCCCTGATCGTTTGATTTCGCCGGGGATTTGTAAAATATTTTTCCAGTCCCAACAAAATGCGATAATCATGATGAGAGCACAAAGCAGCTCAATGCCCATATCATACCAACGCCAGCGTATCTCATACCCCTTTTCATCGAAATAGATAATGAGTGAACCTGCCACCACCATGGTTATTGCAATCAATATGGGTGTTATGACCGGACCGACCCAGGGTAACGGCACATAGAATAAAAGATCCCATGTCATGAGACTTTCGGGCCAGCCCACCATAACGAACAGCCAGATGTAGTAGAATATGTCCCACATTCCGAAAGCAACCATAAAAAAACAAAATTTTTGAAATTTATTTCTTCCGGTGATCCACCCCACCGCTATAAGAATGATTATTGTGGCAATTTCTCGACCGAACTCAATGCGAACCAGTGGGTCGAAAACATGTTTACCGCCCTCCCATTTGATTGTCAGGGGGAAACTGAAGCCGCCGTCAAAGTAAATTTCTCGGAGATATACAACGACAGCGCTCTCGACCCATGCAAAAGCAATGGAGAAAATGATAATCCAGGTCCAGTTTTTAAAGACGCCATTGGAATAAAGAATTTTCATTGACCACCTCTCAACCACGTAAAATAACTAATCGGGTCAGATGGCTTCGGATGACTTTAGTGATTCGATCTCCCGGCCGCTGAAACCAAAATCAGCCAGGACGCTTTCCGTGTCTTGTCCGGGGGTGGGTGGCGAACCTTTAATTTCGGGTGCGGTCCTTGAAAAACGAGGGGCAGGGGCCGGCTGGAGCACACCTTCATTCTCAATAAAGGTTTTTCGTTGCTTGTTGTGGGGGTGCTCGGGTGCTTCGGACATGGACAACACCGGTGCAAAGCAGACATCGCTGCCTTCCATGATCTCACACCATGCCTCCCGGGTTTTTGTCTTGAACACAATCGAAAGTTTGTCTTTCAGCTGAGGCCATTGGGCAAAATCGAGCTGGTTCTGAAAATCCGGATCATCGATTTCGGTGAGTTTCAGCAGAAGCTCGTAAAACTGGGGTTCGATGGCACCGATGGCGATGAATTTATTGTCTGCGGTTTCATAGGTGTCGTAGAAATGAGCACCGGTGTCCAACAGATTGGTGCCCGGCTTGTCTGTCCAGAGGCCGGCGGCCTTGAGTCCGTATATCATGGCCATGAGTGTGGCGGAGCCGTCTGTCATGGCAGCATCCACTACCTGCCCTAGTCCCGATTTCCGGGCTTCGTACAATGCGCAGACCATACCAAAAGCCAGCAGCATACCGCCGCCGCCAAAATCCCCCACAAGATTCAAGGGGGGCACCGGCTTTTGACCTTTACGACCGATGGTGTGCAACGCGCCGGACAGCGCAATATAATTGATGTCGTGGCCGGCAGCACGTGCCAGGGGCCCTTCCTGTCCCCAGCCGGTCATCCTGCCGTAAACGAGTCTGGGGTTTCGCTCCAGACAGACATCGGGTCCGATACCCAGCTTCTCCATAACACCCGGACGAAACCCTTCTTGCAGGGCATCCACCTGTTCCAACATCTTGAGCAGCGTATGGACCCCTTCCGGTTTCCTGAGATTGATGGAAATGGATTTTCGGTTTCGGGTCAGGAGATCATATTTGGACTCAGACAATGATAACCCGCCTTTTCTCTCCACGCGGATAATATCCGCACCCATATCCGAGAGCATCATGCCGCAGAAAGGTCCCGGTCCGATGCCACCGACTTCTATGATTTTAACGCCGTTTAATGGGCCCAAAGTGTACCTCCTTAATTCCAGTTAAAACCACGGTAGTTCCTTAAATCCAAAGCACGAAATTCGAAATCCTAAACGGTTCGACTAGCTCACCGCCCTGAGCAAGGTCGAAGGGCAATACCGAATGATCCAAATTCGAATGATCAAAACAAGACCATAGAGATACCAGTTTAAGCTATGTTTAAATCATTTGAGCATTTGATATTTGGATTTGTTTCGTAT
>JAOZSO010000208.1:0-6151 GCA_029939655.1 Desulfobacterales bacterium | reverse complement strand
CGCTGATGTTAGGAGCCCTTGCGGCGAGTTCGCAAAGCGCCAGGGGATTATTCATTTCGCGTTTTCTGAATCCCGAAAGTTGAGTTATAAAGATATGACCGGTCGTTATTTAAGAACAGATTTAAATATGACAAACGCTATACCCCTGATAAAACGCGGATTAACAACCCAGCAGCGCCTCAAAAAAGTCATTCCCCTTGTCGTCAACCAGAATAAACGCCGGAAAATCCTTTACCGTAATCTCAAAGATCGCCTCCATGCCGAGTTCCTCATACGCGAGTACCTTCATGGCTGTGATACAATCCCTGCCAAGTCTGGCAGCCGGTCCACCGATGGAGCCGAGATAAAACCCGCCATTCTCCCTGCATGCATCGGTGACGATTCTGGAACGGTTTCCTTTTGCAAGCATCACAAGAGATCCACCCAGCTTCTGAAAAATGGGCACATAAGGATCCATTCTGGCAGCTGTTGTTGGGCCGAATGAGCCCGAGGCATATCCCGCAGGGGTCTTGGCAGGTCCGGCGTAATAAATAATATGATCTTTGAAATACTGTGGCAATTCACCGCCTTGATCTATATGCTCTTTAAGTTTCGCGTGGGCAATATCCCTGGCAACGATGATCTTGCCGGATAGAAGAAGCGGTGTCCTGACCGGGTACCGGCTCAATTCGGCCCGGATATTAGCCATGGGCTGGTCAAGATCGATGTGTACAGCCGTCTCCCCCGTGGATACCACTTCCGGAAGAAATCTCGACGGATTCGTTTCGAGTTTCTCAAGAAATATACCATCACGCGATATTTTAGCTTTGATATTGCGATCAGCGCTACAGCTGACACCTATCCCCACCGGACAGGACGCCCCGTGTCGCGGCAGCCTGATCACCCGGGTATCCAGACAGAAATACTTCCCGCCGAATTGTGCCCCTATCCCAAGTTCCCGGGACAATGCCTGGATCTCATTCTCGAGTCCCCTATCCCTGAAAGCATGTCCGGCAGGACTTCCCTTTACCGGAAGTCCGTCCAGATAGCCGGCACTTGCCAGTTTGACTGTTTTTAGGTTAGATTCGGCAGACGTGCCCCCCACGACAAATGCCAGGTGATAGGGTGGGCAGGCCGCCGTGCCGAGCATCTTCATTTTGGCCTTCATAAATGCTACCAATGATACCGGGTTCAGGAGAGCCTTGGTTTCCTGGAACAAATAAGTTTTGTTGGCAGATCCGCCCCCCTTGGCCACAAACAGGAATCCGTACGAATCCCCTTTTGTGGCATACAACTCGATCTGGGCCGGGAGATTGCAGAGTGTGTTTTTCTCTTCATACATGGAAAGGGGCGCGTTCTGGGAATAACGTAAATTATTTTTCTGGTAGGCGTTGAACACACCGTATGACAAAGCCTCCTCATCGGAGCCGTCGGTCATGATGCGATGACCCTTTTTCCCCATGACAATGGCGGTGCCGGTATCCTGACACATGGGAAATTCGCCTTCAGATGCAATCACGGCATTCCGAAGCAATTCCAGTGCCACAAATCTGTCATTACTAGACGCCTCGGGATCATCCAGGATGGCGGAAACCTTCTTAAGGTGCGATGTTCTCAGGAGATGGGAAATGTCTCTGAACGCCTCCTCTGAGAGCAATGCCAATGCCTCCGGTTCTATTTTGACAATGTCCCGACCCTCGTGCCGGGTGACCGAAACATGATCAGTGCTCAGTAGACGGTACTCGGTGGTATCTTCCTTCAACGGAAACATCTCTTGGAATTTGAACGTGCTCATACAAGTACTCCTTATTCTAAAATCAGGTTGTTTAGACTGTTAGACTATTAGGCCGTTAGCCGTCACCGGCCTAATAGTCTAACAGTCTAATATGCTACAGTCTATTGGTCTATCGTTTAAAGTGCTGCCCCATTTTCATATATTCCCACAACGGTCCCCTGGCCCCCAGGCGACGAATTTTCTTCTGAAGCTTCCGGTTGATGTTGATCTCCATTCCCGGAAAAATCCAGGTAGGATTTTTTTTTGCGAATGCTTCCACAAAGGGCAAAACCGTATCCTTAATTGCCGGCGACAGGTAAAAACAAGGTTCCAGGAGGTTCTGATCCGCTTGGATGCTGCCTTCTTTTTTGGCCATCTCAAACAACCGTGTTCCGGGAAAAATGCGAATCCCCACCATGCAGACAACAGCAGTAGGCGACATGGAAAGAATGGCATCAAAGGTGCGCTGGACCGTCTCCACGGTTTCACCAGGCCCCCCAATCAAAAGAGAATGACAAAATGACAGCCCCGAACTGCGGCAAATCTCGGAAGCCCGATTCATTTCTTCCAGAGTGAATGACTTACCCATCTGTTTCAGCATGAAAGGATCTGCTGCATCGCTCCCGAACTCGATACCGCTACATCCCGAATCTCGCATCAACTCCACAAGCCTGGGCTGAATAAACTTGGGGTTGGCATAACCACTCCACTTGATTTTTAAATTCCTTCTTATGATTTCATGGCAGACAAACTGTGCATGTTCCACAGGAAAGTTGAATTCATTGTCCACGATAAACACATTGTTTATACCGAATTCAATCAAAGATTCAATTTCATCACAGATCCCTTTAGGGCTTCTCAAGCGTACATTTCGCCCCTCGATAATGGGATAGGTGCAGTAAATGCAGTTGAACGGACACCCTCTTTTGGTCTGCAGATTACCCATGCCGCCGAATTCCAGATAGGCAACATTGTCGAGCCTTGATCGGTCAGGAGCCGGATGTTCATCCAGTTTTTGGATAACACCGACATCCTGATCCCGCATGATGCACTTTTCCAGGCGTTTTCCTGTCTCCTGCACTGCTTCGATGCGCTCCAGAAGCTTGATGATGGCCAACTCCCCTTCCCCCACAATACCAAAATCAGCATCCAGATAGGCAAATATCTCATTCGGCATCAGGGAAAAAGCACTCCCGCCCAAGACGATCCTGCTGTCCGAATATCGCCGAATGATGTCCACCACCTCCCGGTAAAACGGCAGATACGATGTGTAATGGGGATAGCTGACATTGTCCAGATTTCTGAGGGAAAGGCCAATGAGATCGGGTCGGTATGATGCAATTTCAGCCGATAATTCAGCCTCCACATCCGTGACAAAACATAGGTCCAGAATGCGATGATCAATTCCCTGCCTTTTGAGGGCGGCGGCAATATACGCAAGGCCCAGCGGGAAAATCGGATCCGGCAGAAATTCAACATTCGGGGATATCAAAAGCAGTTTCATCATGGCATCGGTATACCGGTTTCGGCATGGTTGTCAAGCTGTCCTGTATTTCTGCCTGCTCGTTGAAGTCGTTTTCATTACTTTGTTTGCATATATTTAAAAAAGTAATGAAACCTTACTTGACATGTCCAAAATGATAATTAAATTTATTTCAACAACCAATGGAATACAAATTCCACTTCATCAATCAATTATTTCAGGAGGTGTAACAATGGAACTCGTCAGATGGAATCCCATGCAGGACATGTTTGGCCAGCAGCATCGAATAAATCGCCTTATGAATGATTTTTTCTTGCCGGCGCAAAATTCCAACCAGGAAGACTCTCTGTGGGATTGGAACCCAAGCGTGGACATTTATGACAAGGATGATCACATCGTGCTAAAAGCGGAGCTTCCCGGTGTGGACAAGGAACACATCGAAGTCGATGTCAAGGACAGAGTACTGACATTGAAAGGAGAAAGGTCCCTGGACAATGAGGTCAAGGAAGACAGCTATTTTCGCCGGGAAAGATTCTTTGGAAAGTTCGAAAGACGCTTCATTCTGCCTGTGAGTGTGAATGCCGAGGACATCAAGGCAGCTTACAAAAACGGCCTGCTGGAGGTCGAAATCCCGAAACCAATAGATAGCAAACCCAAACAGGTCACGGTTCACTAACGCATTTACCCCTGCATCAACGGGGCGGCTGGTAGTTAATACTCCGGCAATTAAATAGCTTAAAGTTATCATTCCCGCGTGCCTGCCCCTTCGAAGGAAGGGGGCGGGAATCCAGAAAAACACTGGATGCCGGATCAAGTCCGGCATGACGGGTTTGCATATTTAGTTGCCAGGTTAATACCGCCCCGTTGACTGCAATATCCCCTTTTGATCCCTCCCACTTTTATAACCGAGTTGATACCAGAACCCGAATTTTCTAGGGAAGTATAGACTTTGTATTTGAAATGTGATTTAGTTTTTACACTATTATTCTTCAAATTGTGAAAATAAGAACCGGTTTTGATTCACTACGACCATGTGATTTTGAACCATAAAAGGAAAGGAGATGCTATGAAAAAATTATTGTTCATCCTGGGTCTTAGTCTGGTTTTTGTTATGGGGGTCACAACCACTTACGCACAGGTGAAAAACCCGGACACATTCGTCCTGGCGGATATCGGATCTGTGGAAACACTGGATCCGGCCAAGGTCTATGACAATGCAGGCGCTGCTAAACTGTATACCATCTACCAGAATCTGATTTTCTTCAAAGACCCCTATACCGACCAATACTCACCCATTCTGGCCACTCAGGTACCATCTGTGGAAAACGGTGGCATTTCCGCCGATGGTAAAACCTACACATTTACCATTCGCAAGGGTGTAAAATTTCATGAAGGCGGTGATCTGACGCCCGAGGATGTGGTGTATTCTTTTAAACGGGCGATGATCAGCGATCCCGCTGGTGGCCCCATGTGGATGATGCTGGAAGCGCTCACCGGCTCAGACACCACACGGAACGACGACAAGTTTGTTCCCGACATTTTCGAAAAAATCGACAAGGCTGTGGAAGCCAAGGGAGACAAGGTGATTCTTCACCTGCCCAAGGCTTATCCACCCTTGCTGGGCATCCTCTGCTATTCCGCGGCCGCGGTTCTTGACAAGGAATGGGCCATTGCCAATGGGTGCTGGGACGGCAACATCGCCAATGCCGCCAAATACAACAAACCGGCCGAAGGCAAAGAACCCCTGCGGGCCATAGCAAACGGTACCGGACCTTATACTCTGAGACTCTGGGAAACATCCAAGCAGTTTGTGTTTGAACGGTTCGACGGATACTGGGGTCCCAAAGCCAAGATCAAGACCGCCATTGTCAAATATGTTCCCGAGCATGCCACCCGTATGTTGATGCTCAAGGCAGGCGATGCCGACCGTATCCATGTGGGCAAGACTTTTCTGCATGAAGTCGAAGGCATGAAAGGCGTCAAGATTACGAAACTTCCCCAGTTGGCGGTCACCGGTGCACTGTTTTGCCAGAAGATCGATCCTACGGGCAACCCCAGCATCGGAAGCGGAAAACTGGATGGTGACGGCATTCCACCCGATTTTTTCAGTGATATCAATGTACGCAAGGCCTTCATGCACGCCTATGACGCCGATACCTTTCTCAAAGAAGTGCTGAACGGCCTGGGCTCCCTCCCGGGAACACCCCTGATTAAGGGACTGGCATATAAAAAACAGATGCCTATGTACGCATTCGATCTGAAAAAATCTGAAGCATACATGAAGAAAGCCTGGGGGGGTAAGGTCTGGGAAAAGGGTTTCAAGATGATCATTACCCACAATACCGGCCGGGAAGAACGGGAAGCCGCAGCCCTGATGTTGAAAGAAAATATCGAATCCTTGAATCCCAAATTCCGAATCGAGGTTCGCAATGTGGATTGGAAGGATTATATGCCGGCCATCCGTCAGTTCCAGTATCCCATTTTCATCATTGGATGGGGGGCCGACTATCCGGATCCCCACAACTTCATGTATCCCTACATGAGCTCCAACGGGACATACGGTAAATACATGGGATATAATAATCCTGACGTAGACAAACTTCTTAAAGCGGGGATTGAAAACGTCGAGCCGGATAAACGAGCTGCAGCTTACGACAAGCTGCAAACCATCTGGTACGAAGATGCCCTGGGCATCGCCCTGTTTCAACCGCTGGAATTGTTTGTCTATCGTGACTATATATCCGGTTACAAACGGAATCCCATGTTTTCACAAACCGTTGAGTTTTTCTGGGACATTAACAAATAAATTATAAATTCGTTACACGAATTTATTATTCGCGACGTTGTCGCTCTTTAAGAAATGCGGTTATCTATAAAGCTCAAGCGATACCGTGTACAGAGGTCTGCGGGGGTTC
>JAOZSO010000207.1:2186-6189 GCA_029939655.1 Desulfobacterales bacterium | reverse complement strand
TTCTTTATTAACGATCAAAATAGTTTTTTTCGCATAAAAACAGACAAGGGGTCCACTTGATAGGAACCGAACGGTTCTGTTTTATCATAACCAAGCTTTTCATAAAGTCTCAGCGCCTCGATTTGATGAATGCCGGTTTCAAGCCTGGCCTCTGAAAAACCCTCTTGAACGGCCTTTTCTTCCAGAGCGTCCATCAGCTTTATTGCCAGACCCATCCCCCTGTGTTGGTGGGGCACATACAATCGTTTGATCTCCACATAGGCCCCGGAAATTTGCCTGAAAGAAGCAATCCCCAGCAGTTCATGGTCTTTCCATGCGGCAATAAAATAATATTCGGAGGAAATGAGTTTTTCCACCGGTTCAAGGTGGTTGCTTTCCGGCGGATAGAGCGATGCCTGGTAATCATCCAATGCTGAAATCATGCCTCGGATAGCCGGCGTCTTCGGATCCGCGTGACAAATCTTAATGGTTTTTTCTGCTTTCATCATCCTAAACGGTTTAAATCTTTCCTTTTAAATAAGCCTGGCGTTTATCTTCTGGGAATTTTCCGATGGCATACCGCAACATGGTTCTCGGCATATCCTGATAGTGGATTTTTAAAAACGTCTCTTCAGTCGCTATATTCCGGTTGCCGATCTCTCTGAGCATCCATCCGACAGCTTTATGAATCAAATCCTCGGGATCTTGTTTCAATGTTTCCGACAGATTCAACGTGTCATCAAATTCATTTCGTTTGATAAAATAAAATGTCGACATAATGGATATCCGACGTTCCCAAATTTTTTTTGAGCGTGCCAGTCTGTAAATAGGATCCCGGTTGCGCGTCAAAAGGTAAGCCCCAACAATGTGTTGAGCAGAACAGTCTACCAAATCCCAGTTGTTGATGAAGCAGGTGTTTTTCAGGTAGACATTGTAAACCGCATGCTGTTCTGCTTCCGCTCCCCAACCTGCCCTCGATGCTTTACGTTGTTATATTCTAGAATTTCAAATGGATACGTATCGCTCATTTACATGGCCTGCTCAAGGTCTGCAATGATATCATCAGCATCTTCTATCCCCACAGATAACCTCAAGAGCGCATCAGTAATACCCAGATCGGCCCGTTCCGCATCAGATATTTTTTCATGAGATGTCGCAACCGGAGCACACACGATGGTCTCCACGCCGCCAAGGCTCAGGGCCGGCCGGATCATTTTCAGGTTTCTTAAAAACTGGTGTGGCACCATTTTTTTATTATCGATTTCAAAGGAAACCATACCGCCGAAGGCGCGCATCTGTTTTCTGGCAATCTCGTAACCCGGATGGCTTTCCAGGCCGGGATAGTAGACACTTCTGATGAGGGAGTGTCCTTGGAGATATTTTGCAATTTTCATTGCATTTTGATTGTGTCGCTCTACCCGTAGGCCGAGGGTCTTCAGGCTCCTTTCGATCAAATAGCAGGTGGCGGCATTCAGGCTGCCGCCCATGTTGGCTGCCGTCGATTTCAACCGTGCGATCAGTTCCTTGGAAGCCAAGGCAGCACCACAGCAGAGGTCACCATGCCCGCCGATATATTTGGTTCCGCTGTGGATAACGATATCGATACCAAGATCCATGGGGCTCTGGTTGATGGGTGTTGCAAAGGTGTTGTCGATAATGGTTAGAATCTGCTTTGCTTTGGCGTAATCAGCCACCGCTTTTATATCCGTGATCAACAAAAGCGGATTGGATGGGGATTCTATATAAATGATGCGGGTGTTGTTCCGGACTGCTTTTTCAATATCCTTCAGTTGGTTGGAAACAAAATCATACGCAATGCCGAAACGGTCAAACTCGGCCGTAGCAAAATGGTGTGTTCCGCCATAGATATCTTTCTGGAGAATAATATGGTCGCCCTTGCTGAGCAGTGAAAAAATGGCCGTGCTGATGGCGGCCATGCCCGAACTGAAAATCAGTCCGTCTTCGGAATTTTCCAGCGCACACAGCTTCTTGATAACGGCTTTCTGGTTGGGTGTATTGTTATAGCGGGGATATACATTCTCGTTAAGATCCATGTATTCAAAGGAAGATGAGGTAAATATAGGTGTATTGACTCCTTTGGTTCCGGAATCGCGGTACGTGCCACTGTGTACACACTGGGTGTGTTTTTTCATGATTTGATCTCCCGATAAACACTCCTTTTCTACCAGTTTTCGCAAAACAGCTCGAAATGACCCGAAGGTCTTATGCAAGCCGGACATTTCTCGGGAGGTTCCAGGCCTTCATGGATATACCCACAATTTCTGCAACGCCAGCGCATCTGTTTTTCTCGCTTGAAAATTTTACCGGACTGCATGTTCTCAGCCAGGGCCAGAAAGGTTTTTTCATGCTGTTCTTCGGCAACGATAATGGCGTCCCAGGTGTCAGCAGCCCGCGCGTAGTTTTCCTCACGCGCAACGGCGGCAAAACCCGGATATAATGTTGTATGAACGTTATTCTCAAGATCCGCAGCCGACACCAGGTTGTCGTAGGTCGATTTGATGACGCCCGTGAGAAATGTCGCGGTAATTTCGAGTTCACCACCATTGAAGAATTTGAAAAAGCGTAAGGCGTGTTCACGCTCTTGATCAGCGGTTTCCTCAAAAATAGCAGCGATCTGAGCATATCCGTCCTTTTGGGCCCTGTTCGCAAAAAATTGATACCGTGTGGTTGCCTGGGACTCAAAAGCAAACGACGTCAATAGGTTTTTGGCTGTTTGGCTTTCCTTGAATTTCCCCACACTACCTCCTCTAAGTAACAATCAACCGCTAACCTCAATCTGAGGGTTTTCGCTTTTAGGAATGTTCAACACAGATTTTATTCACTCTTACTCGACAATTTCAATCGCCTCGGCCCCGCACTCGGCAGCAGCCTGTCGTACAACCGCATGTAAATGTTCGGGAATTTCATCAAACTTTGAGATGGACATCAATTGATCTTCGTCGTACTCAAAAACCTCCGGGCAAAGCTCATTACAGTTTCTGTCTCCCATGCAATTCTTAGTAATAACAACTTTCATCTCTTCTCCTCCTTTTTTTAGAAATTTAAATGCCTGGTTTTTCTCTTCGATGGATTCTTTCTATACCACAGTCTTTTGGTCAGATAAAAATATTATACCCTGTGGTTATAAAGATCAAACAATTTTGAGTTGTGAATATTTGGATTAAGTTATATATTTTAAAAACTAGATTTTATATCCTGTCAACAGAAGGATACGACTATATGAACAATTTTTATTGGTTACAATGATTCTTTCTTTTCATCCTTTATATACGACCGACCGAAATCTGCTATGTGCCGGGCGTGATCCCGGCACACCGGAACTGGCAGCAATCCTGCGGGCAGAGGCTGTGGTGTTGCCCCAGGGATGCCGGGAATCGCTCTATCGCATGGCAAAGAACAACTGCCCGCATGTGTTTCCTGATTATAATGCACGGTTTGCCTATCCCGAAAAAATCGGCCAGACCAAACTGTTTCTGAAAGTAGGCGTTCCCCACCCGTTCACGATCATTTATGAAAAAGGCGATTTAACAGATATCGATTGCCGTGCCTTGTTAAACAATCCACCCTTTGACCTGCCATTTGTCTTCAAGTTCAACTGGGGTGGTGAAGGTGAAACCGTTTTCCGCATGCAATCGCAAAAAGATTTTAAAACGATCCTTGAAAAAGCCCTTTTATATGAAAAATCAGGACAGTACGGATTTTTGATCCAGGAATTGATACCGTCCAATGGACGTTCGCTGCGGGTAGTTATTATCCATCAGACCTGTATCTCCTACTGGCGCGTTCAGAACGATTCGGATGGTTTCTACACAAATCTGACAAAAGGTGCTAAAATAGACGCTGATTCAGATCCAGCCTTGCAGGAAGCGGCAATAGCGGCAACCCGGAAGTTTTGTAATCAGACAAAGATCAACCTGGCTGGATTCGATTTTCTGTTTTCAGAATCAGACCTCGCTGCCGGTGTGATAAAGCCACTCTTTCTCGAGATTAATTATTTTTTCGG
>JAOZSO010000207.1:0-2086 GCA_029939655.1 Desulfobacterales bacterium | reverse complement strand
ATGGACCCATACGCTTACAATCTTTCTGAAAACGACATCAAGCGGGAACGTCACAAAGCGCGTGAGATGCGCAGCTCCCAGTGGTGGAAACGAAAGTGTGATAAAGGCATCTGTCATTACTGCGGTCGCTCGATCCAACCCAAAGAGCTCACCATGGATCACATCGTGCCCATCGCCCGAGGCGGAAAAACCACCAAGGGCAATGTCGTTCCCTGCTGTAAGGAATGCAACAATCAGAAGAAGCAGCTCCTTCCTATGGAGTGGAAATCCTTGAACCCTTAATTTGGATCGACTCTTTTAGAGGTGATCCAAATTAAAAAGATTGACATCCTTTCAATAAAATCATAGGTTAATTTCCTGAAATAACTTCATGTTCTTATGGCTGCGTCGTGCTGTAGTACTTACGTTGCCATTGATTTGTTCTTCAATCCGGTACCCACAGCGTGCCAGTCTATGAACCAAAACGGCGAGCGCATTCCCCGTAGCTTGCTGCGAGGTTTTTCAATCCTGTCTAACTTGACGGTCGGGAGACACGATGCGCACAAAAAAAGAAGTTGAATATCTTTTAAAAGCGATCGATTCATTCCAGAGACGACTCCTTGTTGTCTCACCTGACCTTACAATCCTGGCGTCAAATGTTCCCGTCGACGAACTACCCGACGCCGAGGCTGTCGGGAACACCTGCCATAACCTTTTTTACGATCTACCATCGCCTTGTGAGAACTGTGCCGTCATGGCAGCCAAGGAAAGCCGTTTACCGTCCCTGTGTCCTAAGCCGGACAGTTTTATCATGGAAGGTCGCTTGCCCTGCTTCTATGCTTATCCCATCATGAATGGAGATACCGTTGAAGCCTATGTCAGCATGGACTTTCAGATCCCTGCTATCGGCATGCTCGAGGAAAAACTATCCCGTACAAACTCGCTGCTGGAAAATCTCCTTCTGAGTGCCGTCGACTGCGTGATCGCCGCCGATATGAAGGGTAATATTTTCCTGTTCAACGCTTCCGCCGTGGAAGTCTTCGAACACAGCAAAGAAGAAGCAAAAAGTAGTGTCAATGTGCGTGATATTTATCCGGGGGATGGGGCCCGTCAGGTGATGAAACTCCTGCGGGGAGATGAATACGGCGGCAAGGGGCGGTTAAAAACCTACCACACCAAAGCCCTTTCCAAGTCAGGAGAGGAAATTCCTATCAGTCTCTATGCATCTATTATTTATGAAGATGACCAGGAAATTGCCACCATCGGTTTTTTTCATGACCTTAGGGACCGTATCCGGATTCAGAAAGAACTGGAGGACACGCAGGTACAACTATTGCAAGCAGAAAAAATGTCCTCCCTGGGAAAACTTGCTGCCGGTGTCGCTCATCAGATCAACAATCCTTTGGGGGGGATTACCCTCTTTGCCAAACTGATGCTGGAAGAGTATACACTGGAAAAAGGTGCCGAGGAAGACCTGCATCGTATCTTGAGAGATGCCGAGAGGGCCCGGAATACAGTCAAAGAGCTCCTGGAGTTTACCCGTCAGACACGCCA
Organism: Desulfobacterales bacterium; assembly: GCA_029939655.1. Taxonomy (GTDB): domain Bacteria; phylum Desulfobacterota; class Desulfobacteria; order Desulfobacterales; family B30-G6; genus B30-G6. Next base: position 553 of record JAOZSO010000207.1, on the reverse strand, counting down.
TCTGATGCAACCGAACAACATCAACGAGGCGCTGACTCGAACACTCTTTCTCCTCGAAAATCAGACTCTTTTTCAGAATATCGATCTCAAAAAAACCTTTCAGACAGAGCTTCCCCCGGTATCATCCGATGCACAGCAGCTGTATCACCTGATGATGAACATCATCCTCAATGCGGCGCAGGCCATGGATGGCAACGGGGTACTTCATCTCAAAACCTATTATAGGGCAAAGCAGGATCGCGTCTGTATCGAAATCTCGGACACCGGTCCGGGGATACCCGAAGAGACCCTGCCGCACATCTTTGAGCCCTTCTTTACTACCAAAGATGAAGGCAAGGGAACCGGCTTAGGGCTCAGTCTGGCATACAACATTGTTGAAAGCCACGGCGGTCGGATGTCTGCCAGAAACAATCCGGAAAAGGGCGCCTCATTTATTATCGAGCTGCCATCAGCATCTAAAGATCAGAAAGGAGACGGGCGTGAGTGACAGTGCTGAAACATTGCATGTTCTCATCGTAGATGACGAACAGGATATCCGAGAAGGCTCGGAACG
>JAOZSO010000016.1:20992-21362 GCA_029939655.1 Desulfobacterales bacterium | reverse complement strand
ATATATGGTATCACAGCTTTTTAGGTGTTCCCCGTTCCGATGATGTGTTGGAGATAGCACCACCGGCACTGAAGACTTATGCCAGTAATCGTTCATTTATGGTGATATGGGAAGACCCAAGATGTTGTATATGGCCTTAATTACCATTTTATTGCCTCTTTAGTCTTTTTGGCCTCTAACATAATCTCACTCCACAGTCGGTCGGCATGCAATTTAACAAGAGACTTAGGAAGCTTGTCACAACGAGAATTATAATAATCGTTGAAAGAACCCAAAATTTGTTGTTCTTTTGCAGAAAAGGCTTGTTTGTATTGCCATGAATCTGGATGATAATTGTCATCAAACCACATACAAATTAACTCTGCTGGCA